>NZ_JBNNWE010000028.1:0-62122 GCF_050280905.1 Pseudomonas sp. NPDC086278 | reverse complement strand
GTCGAGCCCTGGGTTTCACGCGCCTGCAAACCGGCGAGGTATCCGTCGGCGACATAAAAGACGCCGCCATCGCGAGATGAGCGGCGTTTTTTTATGCCTGCAAGACTTGCACTGCACTCCCCCTGTGGGAGCGGGCTTGCTCGCGAAAGCGGTGTGTCATCCAGCAGTAATGTTGACTGGCACACCGCCTTCGCGAGCAAGCCCGCTCCCACAGGGGTCAGGCGTTTGGCTTGAGCGCTTGTTGCACGGCGCCATCCACGCTCAGGCCGCTGAGAATGACCTGCTCCCGCTCCTGCGCGGGCAAGAGCGACAAGACCGCTTTAGCCTCATGCTTGAGCCGCGCCAGAATCAGCCGTTTGTCCTCGGCCCGCACCTGCAAAAAGAACACTTCCAGCGCCTCGATGCTGGTGCCGTCCAGATCGGGTGACTCTTCGAGGCTGAGAATGATCGTGTGCACGGGCGGCGACGCATGTCGGGCCAGCCTGAGCGCTGCTCCCAGAATGCGCGCCACGTTCGCGAAAAACAGTGCCTCACTCGGGCGCACGATCAGCACGCCGGGGATTGCCTGGGCGTCGGGATGGCGTTGCAGGTCGACGTAATCATGACCGCTGCCCATTTGCCCCAGCACTTGAATATCCGCCGATGACATCTGCTTGAGCATCAACACCACGCTGATCGCCACCGCCAGCAACAAACCATCGAGCACACCCAACACCAGCACCGCCGCCACCGCGCAAATGACTAGCAAACGGTCGCGACGCCAGATGAAGTAGCGGCCCAGCGGTTGCAGGCTCAAACCTCGTGCCAGCGCATGAATGACAATGGCTGCGAGCACCGGCTCCGGGGTCAGCGCGATGTAAGGCAGCACGGTCAAGACGATGAGCAGCACCACCGCCGCCGCGACGACACCGGACACACGCGAACCCGCGCCCGCCGCTTCATTGGCCGACGTCGCCGAGTAACCGGCACCGGCCGGCATGCCATGGAACAAACCGGATAAAAGATTCGCGGCGCCAAGTGCCAGCAGGTCGCGGTTCGATGACACCCGGTCGCCATGCTTGAGCGCGAAAGAACTGATCGAGCCGTAGGATTCGGCATACAAAATCATCACCATGGCAAACGCCAACTCCCCCAGACGCAGCCAGTCGGCAAACGGCAGCACCGGCAGACGTGGCACCTCAAGGCTCAGGTCAATCACGCCAATCAGATTTACCCCGTAGGCCGGCAAGTTCAGCCACTGGCTGGCCGCGATGCCGAGCGCCACCACCAGCAAACCACCCGGCACCCGCCGAAACCGCGCGCACACCCACAACACCAGCAACGCCAGCGCGGCAACCAGCAGGCCGACCCGATTCCACTGCGGCCATTGCTCGAGCAATTGCGGGACGAAACGGATCAGGTTGCCGTTGCTCAGGTGCACGTCAACGACACTCGCCAGCTGTTTGAGGATGATGGTCAGCGCCAGCCCCAACGCAAAGCCGCGCAGCACCGGTTTGGCAATAAACGAGGTGATGCTGCCGAGCCTGAACAACCCGGCGAGCAGGAAAAAACCACCGGTCACCAACACCAGGCCGATGGCCAGGGTCATGCGCAACGCCGGATCGCCATTGGCCAATGTTGCGGTGGCAGCCGCCAGCACCGCCGCCGAGGACGAGGTCGCGGAAACGATGGCAAAACGACTGGTGCCGAATAACCCGTAACACAGGAGCCCGGCAAACAAGGCAATGACCCCGGCCTGGGGCGGCAGCGCGGCGATGCTCGAATAGGCGACCGCTTCGGGCAACAACAGCCCTGCAATCGACAGCCCGGCCAATACGTCGAGCCAACGATTTGGCGCATCGGAACGCGGTTGCACCGAAGCGCCTTGAGCACGAGCCATGCAGCGTCTCCAGAGAAGGATCAACACGCTCTACGACGCGTCAATGAAGGCTCTAGGGTAGCCGCATATGAGGTTCGGCGTGTGCTCCGGATCAAGACGCAGGCCATAAAAAAACGCCGCCCCTTTTACAAGGAGCGGCGTTTTTTAAGCCTGGATGAAGATCACCTGTGGGAGCGGGCTTGCTCGCGAAAGTGATGTATCAGCCAACATCGTTGGTGAATGACACTCCGCTTTCGCGAGCAAGCCCGCTCCCACAGCGTATCCGGCACGTCCTGAGGTTTAAGCAGTCAGCGAGTAAATCAACGCCGAAATCGCCACCAGGCCCACCGCCGTCACGAAGACGTTGGACGCCTGCCCGCGATAACGCGCCATCGCCGGTACCTTGCGGATCGCGTACATCGGCATCAGGAACAGAATCGCCGCAATGATCGGACCGCCAAGGGTTTCGATCATCCCCAGGATGCTCGGATTCAGCGTCGCCACGATCCAGCACACCACCAACATGAAGGCGGCGGTCATGCGGTCCAGGGTCTTCGGCGCCGGGCGCTTGCCGCTTTTCACGATCAGGCCTTTAAGCCCTTCGCTGGCGCCAATGTAGTGACCGAGGAACGACTTGGAGATCGCCACAAACGCAATCAACGGCGCGGCAAACGCGATGGTCGGGTTGCTGAAGTGGTTGGCCAGGTAGGACAGGATCGACAGGTTCTGCGCCTTGGCTTCCGCCAGTTGCGCTGGCGACAGGGTCAGCACGCAGCTGAAGACGAAGAACAGCACCATCACCACCATCAACGCATGCGCGCGGGACAGGATCTGCGAGCTGCGCTCTTCGGCGTGTTCGCCGTAACGGCGCTTCTGGTCTACCGCGAACGCCGAGATGATCGGCGAGTGGTTGAACGAGAACACCATCACCGGAATCGCCAGCCACAACGTGTGCAACAGCGCCGACGGTTCCGGCAGCGTGGTCGCGGTGCTGAGGATGCCGCCATTCCAGTGTGGAATCAGGAACACCGCCAGAAACAACAGCGCCACGATGAACGGATAGACCATCAGGCTCATGGCCTTGACGATCACTTGCTCGCCGCAACGCACGACCGCCAGCAAACCGAGGATCAGCACCAACGACAGTACGGCGCGCGGGGGCGGCATGATGTGCAGTTGATGCTCAAGGAAGCTGCCGACGGTGTTGGTCAGCGCCACGCTGTAAATCAGCAGGATCGGGAAGATCGCGAAGAAGTACAGCAACGTGATCAAAGCGCCGGCCTTGATCCCGAAATGCTCTTCGACCACTTCGGTGATGTCCGCGCCTTCGCGACCGGACAACACGAAACGGGTCAAGCCACGGTGCGCGTAAAAGGTCATGGGGAATGCCAGTACCGCCAGGACCAGCAACGGCCAGAAGCCGCCCAGCCCCGCGTTGATCGGCAAAAACAAGGTGCCGGCACCGATTGCCGTGCCAAACAGGCCAAGCATCCAGGTGGTGTCATGGCGATTCCAGCTTTCCAGTGTCGCTGGGGTCGCCGCTGCATAGCGTTCGTCGACGCTATTAACCTGATCATTCATCCGGTGGGATCTCCGCATTCCGGTCACTTGCTACCCGGTCAGGACGAGTCGGAAAAATCCGACAGGCAGCGTCCTGGCCGAAACAGGGGCGCGATTGTCCGGGATTAGTGAGCAGAAGCAAAGACTTAGCTGAGGAGCGGTGTTGCGGATCAGATGCCCAGTACCGGCGACAGCCCCGGCGCCGGGTGCGCTGGGCAAACAATTCTGTTTTTTAAAGTTCTATCGTCATGTATTTTATCCAGACCTGAAACCTGCCCGGAGTCACCCCATGCCACTGGTTCGCGTCGACATCAAAAAACATCAGGACCCGACATTCGCCAAGCGCGTCGGACAGTTGGTCTACGCTGCCATGCACACGGCCATTGGCGTGCCGGAGCATGATAATTTCCAGATATTGGCGGAGCACGATGAGCATCACTTCATCTTCGACACCGAGTACCTGGGCATCCAGCGCACCGACCAGTTGGTGGTGATTCAAATTACCTTGAATGAAGGCCGCACCACCGAGCAGAAAAAACTGCTCTACAAAACCATTGCCGAAAGCCTGAACAGCGAACTGGCCGTGCGGCTGGAGGATGTTTTCATCAATCTGGTCGAAGTGAAAAAAGAAAACTGGTCGTTCGGCAACGGAATTGCCCAGTACGCCCTTTGATTCTCCACCCTTGATACCTGTGAGCCACCGATGCCCCGAGTTTCCCGCAAGCAAGCCGACCTCAACCGCGAGATCATCGTCGAGGCCGCGACCCGGCTGTTTCGCGAACGGGGGCTGCATGGCATCAGCGTCGTCGATGTCATGGCGGCTGCGGGCCTCACCCACGGTGGTTTTTATGGCCATTTCGAATCCAAGGAAGCCTTGGCAAAAGAGGCCAGCGGCCGTGCGTTCGAGCAATCCGCCGAGCGCTGGAAGGAACGAATTGCCGCCCATGACGATAACGAGGCGGCACGCCGGTCGTTGATCGAGCCTTACCTGTCGGTGGCCAGCCGCGACAATCCGGGAGAAAGTTGCCCGGTGGCAGCCTTTGCCGGCGACATGTGTCACGAAGCGGCCGACAGCGGGTTGCGTCAGACATTCATGGAAGGCATCGACAGGTTGTTGAAGTCTTACGGCTCCTTGCTGGACTCGGGAGATGCCGAGGCCGACCGGCAGCGCGCGCTGGTCGAGTATTCACTGATGGTTGGCGCCCTGACGCTGGCCCGGGCAACCCGGGGCGATGCGGTGTCCGACGAAATCCTCGACGCAGCGCGTACGTTTCTGACCGCGCAAGGCTCATCAAACTGATCAACGACGTGTGGGTCTCCAGGTCATTGCTAAACTGTTCGGGAATCAGCAATCTGAAACACCGTTCGAGTCCCGACTTTCCGATGCCCACAGGAGCGCAAGATGCCTGCAACCGTTCTGGTACTGGTTGAAACCATCAATGATTACTTGCCGATTCTCGAACATCAGGGCTTTCACCTGATCCTTGCCCCGACTCCCGCCGAACGTGCCGCCGCCATCAGTCGGCACGGTGCGCAAATCAATGCCGTGCTGACTCGCGGCCCATTAGGCCTGTACGCCGACGAAATCGAAGCCCTGCCCCACTTGAAGATCATTTGTGTGATCGGCGCCGGTTACGAACACGTCGACCTGCAAGCTGCCGCCGATCGAGGTATCACCGTCACCAATGGCGCCGGGGTCAATGCCTCGTCGGTCGCCGATCACGCCATGGCGATGCTGCTTTCATTGGTGCGCGACATTCCCCGCTGCGACGCCGCCGTCCGGCGTGGCGAGTGGCCGAAGATCATGCGCCCCTCCCTCGCCGGCAAACGCCTGGGCGTGCTGGGCCTCGGCGCTGTCGGCATGGCCATTGCCAAACGTGCCGCATACGGTTTTGACATGACGGTCAGCTACCACAACCGTCAGCACCGCAGCGACGTGCCTTATACCTTCTGTTCCACCCCCAGCGAACTGGCCCGCTCTTCGGACTTTCTGATCATCGCCACCCCTGGCGGGCTTGGCACCAAACACCTGATCAACAAATCCGTGCTCGATGCCCTGGGCCCCAAAGGCTTCCTGGTCAACATCGCCCGCGCCAGCGTGATCGTAACCGCCGACCTGATCAGCGCACTTGAACAGCGGCGCATCGCCGGGGCCGCGCTGGATGTGTTCGATGCCGAACCGCACGTGCCGCCGGCGCTCAAGGCGTTGACCAACGTGATCCTCACGCCGCACGTGGCCGGGCTGTCGCCGGAAGCCACGCAAGGCACCGTTGAACTGGTGGGCAAAAACCTGGTGGCGTTCTTCAGCGATCAGCCGGTGCTGACGCCGATTTCACTGCCGGCCTCGCTGAGCAACGTGGCGCCTTGACGGCCATTCAAACAGGTGTATCAAAAGCAATGATTGTCCGGCAACACGCTCACCTATAAGGGCCGCTGGTGGTTGTGGGTGCCGGGCGTGCGCATTAGATTAGCCAATAATCGCAGGCCTCCAAAATAAGCAGAAGGGATAAGCATGGCGCTTACTGACCAGTCCACCCGCATCCGCTCCGGCGAAGAACTCGATGCCAGCCTGATCGATCCGTACCTCAAGGCGCATATTCCGGGCCTGAGCGGTCAACCGCAGATCAGCCAGTTTCCCGGCGGCGCCTCGAACCTGACCTACCTGCTGGAATACCCGGAGCAGGAATTCGTCCTGCGTCGCCCCCCCTTCGGCCATAAAGCCAAGTCCGCCCACGACATGGGTCGCGAATTTCGCATCCTCAATCAGTTGCGTGACGGCTTTCCGTACTGCCCCAAAGCCTACGTGCACTGCACCGATGAATCGGTGATCGGCGCGGAGTTTTACGTGATGGAGCGGGTCAACGGCATCATCCTGCGCTCCGAACTGCCGCCGGAACTGGGCCTGGATTCGGCGAAAACCGAAGCCCTGTGCAAAAGCTTCATCGACAAGTTCGTGGAGTTGCACCGCGTCGACTACAACGCCTATGGCCTCGGCGACCTCGGTAAACCTGAAGGTTATGTCTCGCGTCAGATCAAAGGCTGGAGCGACCGCTACGAGAAAGCCCTGACCCCGGACGCGCCGAAGTGGGACGCGGTCAAGGCCTGGCTCAATGACAAGATGCCGGCCGATCACCCGACCTCCAGCATCGTCCACAACGATTACCGCTTCGACAACGTAATCCTCGACCCGCACAACCCGATGCAGATCATCGGCGTGCTCGACTGGGAACTCACCACCCTCGGCGACCCGCTGATGGACCTGGGCAACACCCTCGCCTACTGGATCGAAGCCGGCGACCCGGCACCGGTGCAGTTGATGCGCCGCCAGCCGAGCCACGCGCCGGGCATGCTGACCCGCCGTGAATTCGTCGATTACTACGCCGAGCGCTCAGGCATCCGGATCGACAATTTCGACTTCTACTACACCTACGGCCTGTTCCGCCTGGCCGGCATCGTGCAGCAGATCTATTACCGTTTTTTCCATGGTCAGACTCAGGACAAACGCTTCGCGCAGTTCATCCACATGAACAAACTGCTGGAGCAGATGAGCCTGCAAATCATCCACAAATCCAGCCTCTGATCGCGCGGTTCGCTGATCGCAAACAGGCCCCATAACAAGACGTTCTACAAGGGAATCCCATGTCCAAGACTCAGTTGTTCGACCTCGATGGCAAGATCGCATTCGTCTCCGGCGCCAGCCGTGGCATTGGTGAAGCCATTGCCAAACTGCTGGCCCAGCAAGGCGCCCACGTCATCGTTTCGAGCCGCAAACTCGACGGCTGCCAGCACGTGGCCGACGCGATCATCGCCGCTGGCGGCAAAGCCACTGCCGTGGCCTGCCACATCGGCGAAATGGAACAGATCACCGAGGTCTTCGCCGGCATCAAGGAACAGTTCGGTCGCCTCGACATCCTGGTCAACAACGCCGCGACCAACCCGCAGTTCTGCAACGTGCTGGACACCGACCTCAGCGCCTTCCAGAAAACCGTCGACGTCAACATCCGTGGCTACTTCTTCATGTCCGTCGAAGCCGGCAAGCTGATGCGCGAAAACGGTGGCGGCAGCATCATCAACGTCGCGTCCATCAACGGCATCTCGCCGGGCATCTTCCAGGGCATCTACTCGGTGACCAAAGCGGCCGTGATCAACATGACCAAGGTGTTTGCCAAGGAATGCGCGCCGTTCGGCATTCGCTGCAACGCCTTGCTGCCAGGCCTGACCGACACCAAATTCGCCTCGGCGCTGGTGAAGAACGAGGCGATCCTGAAGACCGCGCTGGCACAGATTCCGCTCAAGCGTGTGGCCGACCCGAGCGAAATGGCCGGCGCCGTGTTGTACCTGGCGAGTGATGCGTCGAGCTACACCACCGGCGTTTCGCTGAACGTCGATGGCGGCTTTCTGTCCTGATCGAGCCGTCGAACCTGTGCAGGGTTCGACGCCCCCGCTTTTCGTTCGCCGATCAACGCGTTCCCGGCACTTTGGCGTGAGGCCGCAATCAAGTTGTCGCACTCGCGCATGACGCCGGGCGACAGCCTGATTAGCGTGTGCGCACACCAAGAAGAAGGAACGCATTGATGACTCATTCACTCTCCCGACGCGTAGTGGCGATCACCGGCGCCCAAGGCAATCTGGGCGAAATCCTGGCCCGGATGGCCGCGGCCCAAGGCGCCCATCTGGTCCTGATCGATCAGGCCGCATCGTCCATCTCTTCATCGGCTGAGCTGCTGGTGCTGCCTGGCGTCGACCTCACCTCCTATACCGATTGCGAGGAAGTGGCGAAGCGCATTCAAGAGCATTTCGGCCGGCTCGATGCGTTGGTCAACGTCGCGGGAGGCTTCGCCTGGGAGACCGTGCAACATGGTGAAACACATACATGGGATCGGCTCTTCGAGCTGAATCTGCGTACCGCGTTGAATGCCAGCAAGGCCTTGCTGCCGCTGATCCTGCAATCTACCGCCGGACGAATCGTCAATATCGGCGCCGGTGCGGCGGCCAAGGCCGGGCTGGGGATGGGGGCCTATGCGGCGTCAAAATCCGCCGTTCTGCGCCTCACCGAAACCCTCGCCGAAGAGCTCAAAGACAACGGCATCACGGTCAATGCGGTGCTGCCAAGCATCCTCGACACTCCGCAGAACCGCGACGCCATGCCCGATGCGGAACATGATCGCTGGGTCACGCCCGCACAACTTTCGGCGGTGATTCTGTTCCTGCTGTCGGACGCTGCATCCGCCGTCACGGGGGCCGGTATTCCCGTCACGGGCCGAGTCTGATTCACGGACGGGCGCCGCTCGCCGTGGCGGCGCCCGTCCTGTTAGACTCCGGTCCCCAACCGGATCACCGGACTTTTTTGCGCCATGCGTCCCGCCACCTCCAGTGCAGCTTTCGTCAACCACGTCCTTGATATCGCCGAGCAGCATGGCTGCGACGGTGAAGTGCTCCTCGGCAAGATCGGCTTGTCACGGGAACGCCTCGCCGACCCGATCCTGCGCATCCCCATGCGTCAGCTCAACGCACTGCTGGAGCTGTCGGCGAGCATGAGCGGATTACCGCATTTCGGCTTGCTGGTGGGCGCGGCGGTGCGACCGGGGACCTACGGCGTGCTTGGCTATGTGTCGATGACCAGCGCCACACTCGGCGAATCGCTGAGCATGATCCGGCGTTTCGGCAAGATCGTTTTCGACAGCCCCTCGAGCCACACGCACATTGCGATCGAGGACGGCCGCGTGTTGATCGAAGACCAGCGCATCAGCGAACTCGAACCCTATTGCCCCTTCCATCAGGAAGCGGTACTGGCCGGGTGGGCGGCGTTCGGGCGATGGTTGATTGCCAGTACCGCCCCGATGCTCGAAGTCACCATGCTGCATCCCGCGGTGGGTGACCCTGAGCACTACGAGCGCTTCTTCGGTTGCCCCGTGCAGTTCGGCGCCTCACGCAGCAGCCTGGTCTTTCCAGAGTCGATGCTCAGCGCACGGATACAGGGCGCAGACTTGCGGACCCACAAGAGCCTGCTGCTGGAGGCCACGTTGCAACTGGGCCGGTCCTACGCGCCGCTGTCGGTGATCGGCCGGTTGCGGGCGTTGTTGGTGGAGCATCTGCCCGCAGGCGATTTCAGCCTTGAGCAGCTGGCCAGTCGCCTCGCCATGTCGCCGCGCACGCTACAGCGCAAACTCGCCTCCGAGGGCGAGAATTTCACCCAAGTGCTGGAGACCATGCGCATGGAGCTGGCGGATCATCACTTGCGCAGTACCGACGCCAGCATCATGGACATCGCGTTGATGCTCGGCTTCTCACAGGCCAGCGCGTTCAGCCATGCTTTTCGTCAAGCCCGAGGCATGTCGCCGGCGGATTTTCGCAAGACACTGCCCAAAGCGTAAATTGGCGCCATCCGACATGCACCCTGACGCGCACCGTCAAGTGCTCGGACGAGGATCAGGTTAGCTTCCTTGGTACATAACAAGGAGGCAGAAAATGCCCAATGCCATCGTCTATGCGATCCCCGCGTTCTTCGCGCTGCTGCTGTTGGAGTTGGTCTGGAGCTTCGCGCGACGCCGCCAGACCTTCGCCTTGAGCGACAGCCTCTCGAGCATTTCCCTGGGCCTGGGTGGCCAGGTGCTGAACATCTTCGCCAAAGGCCTCAACGTCGGCATCTACCTGCTGGCGTACAAGTACCTCGCGGTTTTCGAACTGTCGCCCTCGCACTGGTGGGTCTGGGCCATCGGCCTGATCGGCTATGACTTCTGCTACTACTGGCATCACCGCATGGGCCACGAGACCAACCTGGTCTGGGCCTCTCACGTCGTGCATCACTCCAGCGAAGAGTTCAACTACTCGACCGCGATGCGTCAGACCAGCACCGGTTTTTTCACCAATTGGTTCTTTTACTGGCCGCTAGCGTTAATTGGCTTGCCGCCCACCGTGTTCATCATCAGCGGCGCCGTCGTGCTGGGTTACCAGTTCTGGATTCACACCCGTCATATCGGCAGCCTCGGCTGGTTCGACTACTGCTTCGCCTCGCCGTCCAATCACCGCGTGCATCACGGCCAGAACGAGTACTGCGTGGACCGCAATTACGGCGGTGTGCTGATGCTGTGGGACCACCTGTTCGGCAGCTTCGCCAAGGAACGCCCGGCGCACGAGGAGCCGATCATCTATGGCATCCACGGACAGCTCAAAACCTTCGACCCGCTCAAGGCCAACCTGCACAAATACAAGGGCCTTCTGGAAGATTTCCGGCTCGCGGACAACTGGCGCGACCGCGTCAAGATGTGGTTCGCCCCACCCGGCTGGCGGCCCGCGGCGGCGCATCGGCTGAATCCGCATCCGGCCCACGACATCACCGCGTTTCGCATCTACCGCCCACGCATTTCCAACGCAACGGCACTGTATTGCATCTTGCAAATGGCCCTGATCATGCCGCTGGGGATGGGGTTCATCGCCTTCGCTTTCCAGCTCAGCCTGCCGTGGCAAGTGCTCGGCGCAGTCTGGATGCTGGCGTCGCTGTGGGTCCTGGGGCGCACCCTGGAAAATGCGCCGGGCCACGCTCGATGGCAGGTGCTGTGGCTGTGCTCGCTGGCGATCCCGGCGGTCATCGCTCATCTGCAATGGGGGTTGCCGATCGCCTGGGGGGTGACGCTGTTCTGCGTGGCCAGCCTGGTGCTGCTGGGCACCCTCGTGCATTCGCTGCGCCGCCCGCTGCCAGTGGAGGCGTGAGTGATGACCAGCGTGATCTGTGAGCTGCTGCTGTGCATCGCTTGCCTGTGGGCCTGCGCGATCAGCTTGAAAGACCGGCAGGGTTGGCGCGCTTGCGGCTTCCTGTCGATTGCGGCCACCGCACTGGTCGGGGCCCTGGTGTATGCCGGGGTGGAACAGGTTCAGCCTGCGCATCAAGCCATGTCGGGGGTGTCCGGACGCATCGCCCTGCTGTTGATCGCCGTCGGCAGCCTGCATCGGATGTCGCATCGCTGGCTGCTGCTCGCTGCCGCCGCGCTAATGCTATGGGCTCCGCAACAATGGGCCCTGGCGGGCAACCTGCTCGCCCTGATCGCCATCGCGTGGCCGGGCCGTTCGCAACGCTGGCCGTTGGCGGTCGCTGGCAGCCTGCTGTTCATTTTTGCTGGCCTGGTGGTCGGTGCCCGTGGCGAATGGCACGGCATCGCTCGACAGGACATTTATCACCTTACGTTGATGCTGGCGGCGCTTTCCTGGGGGATAGCCCGTCTTGTCAGTACCCGACCGCAACCACGCTTGCCAGCGCCACTGGCTCGCTGACCGCAGTCCCGACCGAAGGGAGGAAACCCGTCACGGCGCGAGAGCAACGCGTCGTTCGTTACCCACCTGAGGGCGTCAGATTGGCGCCCCGGCTAATGACATAAACAATAATAATCAGTCGTTGGAGCAATTTTCAGATGGAAACCAAACCTCGCAAACGCTGCTTGCAGGCCGGGTCCGCCCTTGCCTGTGTGTTCCCCTTGCTACTCAGCGGACAGTCCAGGGCTGCCGAATTCAGTTTCCTCGACAATCAGGTCACCGGTTCGCTGGACACGACGGTTTCCTACGGCGCGCTGTGGCGCGTGCAGGGCCAGGACAAGACCAACAATGACGTCAACTCGAACGACGGCAACCGTAACTTCAGTCCCGGCCTGGCCTCCGAGGTGTACAAGATCACCTCCGACCTGGGCGCTACCTACGAGAATTACGGCCTGTTCGTGCGCGGTTCGGCGTTTTATGACACGCAGATCATGGACAAGCGCAACGACTACTACGACCACAACCGGCCGCCGCAACCGAGCCAGTCCTATCCGCAGGATGACCATTTCACCGCCGAGACCCGCGACGTTGCCGGCAGTCGCGTGGACATCCTCGACGCCTACGTCTACGGCAACTGGGACATTGCCGAGCACCCGGTGACCGCACGCCTGGGGCGTCAAGTCTTCAACTGGGGCGAAGGCGTCTTTTATCGGGGCGGCGTGAACACGACCAACCCGGTGGACTCGTCCAAATTCCGCCTGCCGGGCGCCGAGATCAAGGAGGTGCTGATGCCGGTGGAAGCCGTCAGCTTCAACATCGGCCTGACCGATAACCTGTCGATGGACACCTTCTACCAGTGGAACTGGAAAGAAACCCGTCTCGACCCGGTAGGGACGTTTTTCTCCGAGACCGACCTGTTCGCCGATGGCGGCAACACCGGATACACCCGCGTCAACGCGTTCTCCAACCCGACGTTCCAGCGTCTCTACCCGCAACTGGCGGCGAATAATTTCGCCGGATTGCAGGGCACCCAATACCTGGACAGCAACGGCTACTTCAAGGTGTCCCACATTGGCCAGGACATCAACGCGAAAAACGACGGTCAGTTCGGCGCCGCCTTCCACTACATCGCCGAGCAGCTCAATTCGACCGAGTTCGGTTTCTACTTCGTCAACTACCACGCCAAGGACCCGGTCGTGTATGCCGATCTGAACCCGGCCTATGCGGGCGTCGACATGAACCAGATGGCAGGGCTGGGCGGTTTCTCGTCCTACAACAGCCTGATCAACGCGGCGGCCGGCGGCAACGCCAACGCGATTCAGACCTTGGGGCTGGTCAACGGCGCCGCCGCGGTGGACCTGGCCAACCAGACCACGGCCCGCCGCGAATACGTTGAAAACATCCGCATGTACGGCCTCAGCTTCAACACCACCGTGGGGGACGCCTCGCTGTTCGGCGAGATTGCGTACCGCCCTAACTTGCCAATCGGTGTGGCCACCACCAACGACCTGCTGGGCGACATGTTGGCCCAGGCCGGGAAGATCTCCACTGGCCAGGCGGTCAACGTCGGCGGGCAAATGGTTTCACTCGGCGGCCAGATCCACGACTACGAGCGCGTAGAGGCCTTCAACAGTTCCATCGGCAGCCTCTACAACTTCGGCCCGGCACTGTCGTTCAACTCGTTGATGGGCGTGATCGAGGTCGCGGCCGAGCAGATACGCGGCAGCAGCCTGCAATACACCGCGTACGACGGGTCGACCCGTTACTACTCGGGTCGCTCCAACGGCGCTTATGTTTCCGGCTTCGACCGCAGCGACCAGATCAACCGCAACGCCTACGGCGCCACCGTCATGATGACCGGCACCTGGAACGACGTCTTCGCCGGCGTCAACCTGTCGCCGTATGCCGTCTACAAGGACGACTTCAGCGGCAACTCCAGTCAGTCCGGCAACTTCATCGCCGGGCGCAAGGCCTACACGCTGGGCCTCAAGGCCAACTACATGAACAGCCTCGAAGCGGAATTGCAGTACACCTCGTTCTATGGCGCCGGGCAGGAAAACGCTGCGCGTGACCGCGACAACGTCGGTTTCAACGTCAAGTATTCCTTCTGATTTAACGGAGAAAAATCATGTGCAATATGCGTATTCTGGTCAGCACCGCATTGGCGCTGGCCCTGTCCAGCGCCGGTGCGATGGCGGCGGTTTCGCCGCAAGTCGCCGCCACGCTTCAGTCCTCCCTGACGCCATTGGGCGCTGAGAAAGCGGGCAATGCCGCGGGCACCATTCCGGCCTGGACCGGCGGAATAACGCAAGCGCCCGCAGGCTACAAGCCGGGGCAGCACCACATCGACCCGTTCAAGGACGACAAACCGCTGTTCACCATCACCAAGGCCAATCTGGAGCAGTACAAAAATAACCTGACGCCAGGGCAGATCGCCCTGTTCAACAACTACCCCGACACCTACCAGATCCCGGTCTATACCAGTCGGCGCAGCGGTTCGGCACCGCAGTCGGTCTACGACAACACCTTCAAAAACGCCACCACGGCAAAACTGGTCGAGGACGGCAACGGCTTCGTCGATGCCTTCGGCGGTATCCCGTTCCCGATCCCGCAGAATGGCGTCGAAGCGGTGTGGAACCACATCGCGCGCTATCGCGGCGTTTATGCAACGCGACGCTCCGCCGAAGCCGCTGTCCAGCGCAACGGCGATTATTCCCCGGTGGTCAGCGAGCAAGAGGCGCTGTTCAAGTATTACCAACCGGGCGGCAGCTATACCGAGCTGGGCAACATCCTGTTTTATTACCTGGCCTTCACCAAGAGCCCGGCGCGCCTGGCGGGCAGTGGCTCGCTGATTCACGAGACCCTCGACCAGGTCAAGGAACCGCGTCAGGCCTGGGCCTACAGTTCCGGCCAGCGTCGCGTCAGACGCGCGCCAACGCTGGCGTATGACACCCCCATCGCCTCCTCCGACGGCCTGCGCACCGCCGACGATACCGACATGTACAACGGCGCACCGGACCGCTTCAACTGGAAGCTGGTAGGCAAGAAAGAAATCTACATTCCCTACAACAACTATCGGTTGTCGGCCGCTGACGTGAAGTACAAGGACCTGCTCACGCCCAATCACCTGAACCCGAAATACACCCGCTACGAGTTGCACCGCGTGTGGGTGGTCGAAGGCACATTGAAACCGGGCTCGCGGCACATCTATTCCAAGCGTGTGATGTTCCTCGACGAAGACAGCTGGGGCGCGGCGGAAGTCGACCAGTATGACGGTCGTGGCGACTTGTGGCGGGTCTCGCTGGCCTACCTGAAAAACCACTATGAACTGCCCACGACGTGGACCTCCATCGACGCGTTCCATGACCTGCAGGCACGCCGCTATGTCGCGCTGAACCTGGACAACGAGGAGCCCAGCGGCATCGACTTCAGTCAGGCCATTCCGGATGGCGAGTACTTCAGCCCGGCGGCGCTGCGCCGTCGCGGCACCCGATGATCCGGCGGTAATCCGACACCCGCCGCACGCGGGCACCCTTCGCGTGCGGCCCTCATTCTGGACATGACCGTCCTCTCCCCTGCCCGGCGCCCGGTGTGGCGCCAGCCTCTGCCATCTGTCGTCTTCCGAGGAAAGCCATGTCTCGCGCTGCCCGCTCGCTCAAATACTTCGGGATCTATCTCATGCTGCTGGGGCTGGCACTCGTGCTGGTGCCCAACCTGATCATCACGCTGTTTGGTATGGCGCCGACGCCTGAAGTGTGGATTCGCGTCGTCGGTGTTCTCGCGTTCAACATCGGCGTCTATTACTGGTTCGCCGCACGCAGCGAATGCCGCCCGGTCTACTGGGCCTCGGTCTATACCCGCGCGCTGGTGCTGGTGAGCTTCAGCGTGTTCGCCGCCTTGCAGTTGAGCGAGCCGGTGCTGGTGCTGTTCGGGGCAGTGGATTTCTGCGGCGGGCTGTGGACCTGGCACGCCTTGCGTAGCGAGCGCCGTGCATGATGGCCGCTCATGCCGCCATCGCTATGGACAATTCCAGGCCTATTGCGTGATGCAGCGAGTCCGCGTGGTCACGCGGGTCACCTGCGCGTCCATCCGCGCGTCACCCACCACATCGGTGTTTTCAATGGTTTCGCAGGTACGTTCAGGGATGGGCGGTGGCGCCGCTGGCGGGGGTGGTGGCGGACTGGAGCAACCGCTGAGCATCGCTACGCAGAAGGCGAGCGACAGAGGCGAAAAAGCACGTTTCCCAAGACTGTTCATAGGCTGACTCGCGGTAAGTAATCGACACTTTCCGCGACCTGACACCTTCACCGCGAAGCCGCGGACTGGTCACAGAAAATAAATACCCTCGCTTTTCTTATAGCCCACGCCACGATCAATGCCAGTAAACGGCCATAACCGCCTTACAAAGGTCCGAGTTCACGCAGGTTGTTGCTCTCAAGTTCATAGCGCAATTCTTCAATCAGGGCGTTCACCGCGTCCTGCGACCTGAGGTTGGTCACGTTCAAGCCGCTGACGACCAGATCGACCTGGCCCGAGGCCGGATCATAGAGTTTCACCGTCAGCGAACTATCACCCGTGACCGTGCAATCACAGGCCAGCGGCGAAAAACTGCGCTCCAGTTGCATGCGGAGTTGCGCCAGATAAATCATCCTGCTGTTCCTTGAGCCGTTTCGAAGGGGTCGCGATGACGGCCTTGAACGGACCTGTATCGCACCGTCACAGACTAAGAAGTATCGCCCTGCGTCAGAACACGAATTTGCACCCCCGTGAATAGTGCATTTGCACCTTACCGTTGGCCTTTCGGCCGCCACTCGGTGGAGAACAAACCGCGCTCACGGGCCCAGACAATAGCCTCGCTGCGGCTATGCACATCGAGCTTGGAATACACCGTGGACACATGATTGCGCACGGTATTGGGCGCCAGTTTCAGGCGCGCGGCGATTTCCTTGTCGGCCAGGCCTTCGCAGATCAGCCCCAGGACATCGCGCTCGCGAGCGGTGAGGTCGGTGAACGACACACTGGGCAGCTGCGGCGAGTTGACGTTCTTCACGTTGGCCAGTTTTTCGATCAGGGTGCGGCTGAACCAGGAGGCGTCTTTCATCACTTCCTCGATTGCCGCCACCAGTTCCAGCTCGGTGCGTTTGCGCTCGGTGATGTCCATCAGCACCAGCAGGTAGCAGGGATTGTCCTGAATGTTGACGGTGTCGGCCGACACCGCGCAGTCGATCAACACCTGGTCTTTCTTGCGAATCCGCACATCGACGCGGTCCAGGCTGCCGGCCTTCTCCAGCGCGGCGAACAGTCGGGTGCGCGCGGCCCTGTCGTCGATAAAGTCGATTTCACCGAGGGACTTGCCGAGCACTTCTTCGCTGGGGTACGCCAAGGTATCGAGGAACGCTTCATTGACATCGACCACCACCTGATCCTGGGCGTTACACACCAGGGTCGGCACCGGCATCAGGCGAAAAGCCTTGGCAAAGCGCTCCTCACTCTGGCGCAAGGCGACTTCGGCCTTGTGCCGTGGCTCCATGTCGACAAAGGAAAACAGCATGCAGTCTTCTTCGTTGAGCTCCAGCGGTTGCCCGGCGACGATCACCTGTTTACTGCTGCCGTCAGCCAGCTTCAACTCGGCCTGCATCTGCGGAATCGTCGCGTGCTCGCGCAAACGCTCAATCGCCAGATCCTTCTTTTCCGCACCGTCGAGAATGTCCAGTTCATAGGTCGACACGCCGATCACTTGTTCACGGGTATAACCGGTCATTTCCAGAAAGCCCGAATTGACCTTGATGTAACGCAAATCGCTGAGGCGGCAGATCACTGCCGGCGCCGGGTTGGCGTTGAAGGTCTTTTCGAAACGCTGCTCGGCGCTGGCCCAGTCGGTCACATCGGCCATGATCAGCACCAGCGATTCCGGCTCTCCGGCACTGTCGGTCAGCACCAGGCTGCGCACGTTGTGCACCCACGTGCGCTCCTCGTCATCCGTGGGCGTAACCTCCACCAGCACATCACTGAAGGTCTCGCCGCGCGCGACGCGGTTGATCGGGTAATTTTCCGTGGGCACCGGGTGATTGTTGCGATAGCGCAAGGCGAAGCGCTTGGTATAAGCCTTGGCATTGGCGCCCAGTTCGCCGACCCGGTTGACGCCGTGCATGGCGAGTGCGGCTTCATTGGCCCAGATAAGCGTCTGGTCCAGCTCCAGCAAAATCACGCCGTCGGACAACCCGGCGATGATCTGCTGCAACTGGCGTCGATTGGTTTCGGTGGTCAGGACGTCCTGGCTCATTGGATCTCCACATAATGCGACGGTGCTTTTTAAGCACCCATGTGAAGAGTACGACCGCATGGGATTACGAACGTGCGGCCCAAAGGCCTTGGCCTGATGGTGAACACAATCCCCCTGTGGCAGCACGCCTGCTGGCGATAGCGGTGTGTGGACCTCACCGCGAACAGGCGCGCTCCCGCAGAATTACGGGCGTTAGACGGATCGTTGATTCAAGCCGCGAGTTGCCCGCTGGCTATCGCCGCCGACGCGGCCAGCATCGCGCGCAACAACACCGCACAGCCATCCGCCAGGTCCTGCGGTGCGGCGTTTTCGATTTCGTTGTGGCTGATGCCGCCTTCACACGGCACGAAGATCATTCCGGCCGGGCCGAGTTCGGCGAGGAAGATTGCGTCATGCCCGGCGCCGCTGACGATGTCCATGTTCGACAGGCCCAGACCTTGCGCCGCATTGCGCACGGCGTCGACGCAGCCCTTGTCGAAGTACAGCGGCGGGAAATCGGCGGTGGGTGTCAGTTCAAAGCTCAGGCCGTGTGCTTCGCAGGTGGTTTCGATGACCTGGCGGACCTCGGCAATCATCGAATCCAGGCGTGCCGGTTCCAGATGACGGAAGTCGAGGGTCATGCGCACTTCGCCGGGGATCACGTTGCGCGAGCCGGGATAGGCTTGCAGGCAACCGACGGTGCCGCAGGCGTGGGGTTGATGATCGAGGGCGGCGCGGTTCACGGCGCCGACGATCACCGAAGCGCCGACCAGTGCGTCTTTGCGCAGGTGCATCGGCGTAGGGCCGGCGTGGGCTTCGACGCCGCGCAGTTTCAGGTCGAACCATTTTTGCCCGAGGGCGCCCATCACCACACCGATGGTTTTGTGTTCGTCTTCGAGGATCGGGCCTTGTTCGATGTGGGCCTCGAAATACGCGCCGACCGCATGGCCACTGACCTTGCGCGGGCCGGCGTAGCCGATGGCGTTGAGTGCTTCGCCGACAGTAATGCCCTCGGCATCGACCTTGGCCAGGGTTTCTTCGAGGGTGAATTTTTCCGCGAACACGCCGGAGCCCATCATGCAGGGCGGAAAGCGCGAACCTTCTTCGTTGGTCCAGACCACCACTTCCAGCGGCGCTTCGGTTTCCACGCCCAGGTCGTTCAGGGTGCGCAGCACTTCGACCCCGGCCAGTACGCCGAAGCAGCCGTCGAACTTGCCGCCGGTGGGTTGGGTGTCGATGTGGCTGCCGGTCATCACCGGTGGCAGGTTCGGGTTGCGGCCGGGGCGGCGGGCGAAGATGTTGCCGATGCCGTCGACGGTCACGGTGCAACCAGCCTCCTCGCACCAGCGGACGAAAATGTCCCGGGCCTGGCGGTCGAGGTCGGTCAGCGCCAGGCGACAGACGCCGCCCTTGACCGTGGCGCCGAGCCTGGCGAGTTCCATGAGCGACTGCCACAAGCGGTCGCGGTTGATGTGCTGATGGCTGGATTGCAGAACGTCCGTGGCTGCGTTCATGGGGATCTCCTCAGGCTGTTCTTATGAGTTTCGTCAGGTATTTTCTGGGGGGCACTCACACCGCAGACTTCGCAATGGATTGGCTGGGCCGCATCGAACACAACCCGTAATAAATCACCCCGCCCAACGCCGACCCGGTAAACCAGCCGTAACTGTAAAACCAGCTGAACGCGTCACTGCCCAGCGACAGCAACGTCAACACCACCGGCACGCCGAACGCGATGAAACCAAACCAGTTCCACGCCGGGTACACGTCATCGCGGTACAGCCCGGCCAGGTCGAGTTGCTGTTTCTTGATCAGGAAATAGTCCACCACCATGATCCCGGCAATCGGCCCGAGCAAGCTCGAATAACCCAGCAACCAATTCGAATACACCGTTTCCAGGCTCACATCGGAAACGATCAAGCCCAGCTTTTTCAACAATTCATGACCCATCAACAGCAGCCCCACCAGCCCGGTCAGCAACACCGCTTTGGTGCGGTTGATGACCTTGGGCGCAATGTTCTGAAAGTCGTTGGTCGGCGAAACAATGTTGGCGGCGGTGTTGGTGGACAGCGTGGCAATGATGATCAACGCCATCGCCACGGCGACCCACACCGGCCTCTGGATATGACCAATCAGGCTCACCGGATCGGAGACGGTCACGCCCACCAGTTTCACCGACGCGGCGGTCATCACCACGCCCAGCGAGGCGAACAGGAACATGGTCAGCGGCAAACCGAAAATCTGCCCGAGAATCTGGTCTTTCTGACTTTTGGCGTAGCGGCTGAAGTCGGGGATGTTCAGCGACAAGGTGGCCCAAAAACCGACCATTGCGGTCAGCCCGGCGGCAAAGTAACTGACCACGCTCGCGCCCTCGGGACGCTTGGCCGGGATGGCCAGCAGTTCAGTCATCGACACATTCGGCATCGCCCACACCAGCAGGCCCACGCCCACCAGCACCAACAGCGGCGCCGACAGGGTTTCGAGCCATTTGATCGATTCGGCACCGCGCAGTACCACCCACAGATTCAGCGCCCAGAAAATCATGAAACCAATGACTTCGCCGGTGCCGCCCAACGATTTCCAGCCCTCGAAAATCGACCCCAGGAACAGGTGAATCGCCAGCCCGCCAAACATCGTCTGGATACCAAACCAGCCGCACGCCACCAACGCGCGAATCAGGCACGGCACGTTGGAGCCGAGAATGCCGAACGACGAGCGCAGCAACACCGGAAACGGAATGCCGTACTTGGTGCCGGCAAAGGCGTTGAGTGTCAGCGGGATCAACACGATGAGGTTGGCAAACAGGATCGCCAGCAGCGCCTCGCCGACGCTCAGGCCGAAATACGCAGTGAGCACGCCGCCAAGGGTGTAGGTCGGCACGCAGATCGACATGCCGATCCACAGCGCGGTGATGTGCCATTTGTTCCAGGTTCGTTCCTGCACCCTGGTCGGTGCCATGTCGTGGTTGTAACGGGGACTGTCGAGGACGTCGGTGCCGGCTTCGAGCTCAAACAAGCCGTCGCGCTCGGTCACTTGCGATCTGATCTGTTGCATGGCCGCTCCACTGTTCTTTGAATTATTTTTTTGCTCATCAGGGGCTGACGACATCAATAAACGTGCCGGCCACCCCGTTTGCGCATCGGGCAGTTCCATCAAACATTTATAACTAACTGATGTTTATCAGTTTTATTAACGGTGACGAAAAGTCCTCGGTGACTTGCCGTGCGCTCAGGCTAAACGCCTGGCAAGTTGTCCGAACAGTCAGGACTCAATCTGGTGCAGCAAACTTTTTTTCAAACTTGCGCATCAACCATAGACCACTCTTCAAGCGGCTGATTTCACATAGGAAATCTCGTCTATTTTTGCAACCTGTCAAGTGCGTCAAAATGGTGAGTGGTCGAACCATTTTGGTGAATTTGCATTTTTGTTGTTATTTATCAAATAGTTAAACCGAATATAAGCTTATAAAAAATAATCTTGATCATTCTCTGAACTCAGACTAGCGTCTATTCCTGACAGCGCTGACAGGAATACACCTGTTTGCGCCGGCTTCATATAAAACATTTAGAACCGGCACCAGCCGGTCATTGCCTGCGAGGAACTCGGAATGTCTCTGTTGATCCGTGGCGCTACCGTAATTACCCATGATGAAAGTTATCGCGCCGACGTCTATTGTGCCGACGGCGTGATTAAAGGCATCGGCGACAAACTCGATGTTCCGGCAGGTGCCGAAGTGCTGGACGGCAGCGGCCAATACCTGATGCCCGGCGGCATCGATCCGCACACCCACATGCAATTGCCCTTCATGGGCACCGTGGCCAGTGAAGATTTTTTCAGTGGCACGGCGGCCGGTCTGGCCGGTGGCACCACGTCGATCATCGACTTCGTGATTCCCAATCCGCAGCAGTCCCTGATGGAAGCGTTTCAGCAGTGGCGCGGCTGGGCCGAGAAATCGGCGTCGGACTACGGTTTTCACGTGGCGATCACCTGGTGGAGCGAGCAGGTTCGCGAGGACATGGCCGAGCTGGTCCACCATCACGGGGTCAACAGCTTCAAGCATTTCATGGCCTACAAAAACGCGATCATGGCGGCCGATGACACGCTGGTCGCCAGTTTCGAGCGCTGCCTGGAATTGGGCGCGGTGCCAACCGTGCATGCGGAAAACGGCGAGCTGGTGTATCACCTCCAGCGCAAGTTGATGGCCCAAGGCATTACCGGTCCGGAAGCGCATCCGCTGTCACGGCCGTCGCAGGTTGAAGGCGAAGCCGCGAGCCGGGCGATCCGTATTGCCGAAACCCTTGGCACGCCGTTGTACCTGGTGCACGTCTCGACCAAGGAAGCGCTCGACGAAATCACCTACGCCCGCAGCAAGGGCCAGCCCGTCTACGGCGAAGTGTTGGCCGGGCATTTGCTGCTCGACGACAGCGTCTACCAGCACCCGGACTGGCAAACCGCCGCCGGTTACGTGATGAGCCCGCCGTTTCGTCCGCGCGGTCATCAGGAAGCGCTTTGGCATGGCTTGCAATCGGGCAACCTGCACACCACCGCCACCGACCATTGCTGCTTCTGCGCCGAGCAAAAAGCCGCCGGCCGCGATGACTTCAGCAAGATCCCCAACGGCACCGCCGGTATCGAAGACCGCATGGCGCTGCTGTGGGACGAAGGGGTGAACACCGGGCGCTTTTCGATGCAGCAATTCGTCGCGCTCACCTCCACCAACACCGCGAAGATCTTCAACCTTTACCCGCGCAAAGGCGCGATTCGCGTGGGGGCCGATGCGGATCTGGTGCTGTGGGACCCCGAAGGCAGCCGCACGATTTCGGCGAAGACCCATCACCAGCAAGTCGACTTCAACATCTTCGAAGGCAAGACCGTGCGCGGTGTGCCGAGCCATACCATCAGCCAGGGTCGCGTGGTCTGGGCCGATGGCGACCTGCGCGCCGAGCGTGGTGCCGGGCGCTACGTCGAACGGCCGGCGTATCCGGCGGTGTTTGATTTGTTAAGCAAACGGGCTGCTCTGCACAAGCCGAGTGCTGTGAAGCGCTGAGATCGAGGCCTTCGGCCATCGCGGGCAAGCCACGCTCCCACACCTGGAATGCATTCCCCTGTGGCAGCGAGCTTGCTCGCGATGGGGCCGGCACTGACGACAAAAATACTCACTGCCCATCAGAGGCAGCACCTCACAAAAACATGAGGCAAAAACCGTGATCAAGACCTTGAACCACCTCCCGCATCCCCACGAGAATGCGGCCGCCCTCGCCGGCCATTTCACCGACCTGGCGCCACCGCTCAACGACCGGCAAGCGCACCTGGAAGCCTCGCGCTGCCTGTATTGCTACGACGCGCCATGCGTGAACGCCTGTCCCAGCGACATCGACATCCCATCGTTTATCCGCAATATCCACCAGGAAAACGTCCAGGGCGCGGCGCAGAAAATCCTTTCGGCCAACATCCTTGGCGGCAGTTGCGCGAGGGTGTGCCCGACCGAAATCCTCTGCCAGCAGGCCTGCGTGCGCAACAACGACCATGAGTGCGCACCGGTGTTGATCGGCTTGCTGCAACGTTACGCCGTGGACAACGCGAACTTCAGCCATCATCCGTTTTCCCGCGCGGCGGCCACCGGCAAACGCATCGCCGTGGTCGGTGCCGGCCCGGCCGGTTTGTCCTGCGCCCATCGCAGCGCCATGCACGGTCACGAAGTGGTGATTTTCGAGGCCAGGGAAAAGGCTGGCGGCCTCAACGAATACGGGATCGCCAAATACAAACTGGTGGACGATTACGCGCAGAAGGAGCTGGATTTTCTGTTGCAGATTGGCGGCATCGAGATCCGTCACGGGCAAAAACTCGGCGACAACCTGACCCTGAGCGAACTGCATCAGCAATTCGACGCGGTGTTTCTCGGCTTGGGCCTCAATGCCGGCAAACAGCTCGGTCTGGCCCACGAAGACGCGCCAGGCTTGCTCGCCGCCACCGATTACATCCGCGAACTGCGCCAGGCCGATGACCTGACGCAACTGCCGCTGGCCGACCATTGCATCGTCCTCGGCGCGGGCAACACCGCCATCGACATGGCCGTGCAAATGGCCCGGCTCGGGGCGCGCGACGTCAATCTGGTGTACCGCCGTGGCGTGGAAGAAATGGGCGCCACCGGTCACGAACAGGACATCGCCAAGGCCAATCAGGTGCGTTTGCTGACCTGGGCACAACCCGAAGAAGTGCTGCTCGACGACCAAGGCAATGTGCGCGGCATGCGCTTCGCCAGAACCCACCTCGTCGACGGTCGTCTGCAAAGCACTGGCGACACCTTCGAGCTGGCCGCCGATGCGATTTTCAAAGCGATCGGCCAGGCCTTCGACGGCAGCGCCCTCGCCGACCCGCTGGCCCGCGAACTCAAGCGTCAGGGCGAACGCATCCAGGTGGACGAGAACCTGCGCACCAGTATTCCCGGCGTGTATGCCGGCGGCGACTGCACCAGCCTCGATCAGGACCTCACCGTGCAAGCCGTGCAGCACGGCAAGCTGGCCGCCGAGGCGATCAACGCTCAACTGATGCTCAACGTGGAGGCTGCGTAAATGGCCGATCTCTCGATTGTCTTCGCCGGCATCAAGGCGCCCAATCCATTCTGGCTGGCGTCCGCACCACCGACCGACAAAGCCTACAACGTGGTCCGCGCCTTCGAGGCCGGCTGGGGCGGCGTGGTCTGGAAAACCCTGGGTGAAGACCCGGCGGCGGTCAACGTGTCGTCGCGCTACTCGGCGCATTTCGGTGCCAACCGTGAAGTGATGGGCTTCAACAACATCGAACTGATCACCGACCGCTCGCTGGACATCAACCTGCGGGAAATCACCCAGGTCAAAAAGGACTGGCCGGACCGTGCGCTGATCGTGTCGCTGATGGTGTCGTGCGTCGAAGAATCATGGAAATTCATCCTGCCGCTGGTGGAAGCCACCGGCGCCGATGGCATCGAACTGAACTTCGGCTGCCCGCACGGCATGCCGGAGCGCGGGATGGGCGCGGCGGTCGGCCAGGTGCCGGAGTACGTCGAGCAGGTCACCCGCTGGTGCAAGACGTATTGCTCGCTGCCGGTGATCGTCAAGCTCACGCCGAACATCACCGACATCCGCGTCGCCGCCCGCGCAGCCCACCGTGGCGGGGCCGATGCGGTGTCGCTGATCAATACGATCAACTCGATCACCAGCGTCAACCTCGAGCGCATGGTCGCCAATCCCGCCGTGGGCAGCCAGAGCACCCACGGCGGTTATTGTGGGTCGGCGGTGAAGCCGATTGCGCTGAACATGGTCGCCGAAATCGCCCGTGATCCGCAGACCCAGGGCTTGCCGATTTGCGGCATTGGCGGGATCGGCAGTTGGCGCGATGCGGCGGAATTCATCGCGCTGGGCAGTGGGGCGGTGCAGGTGTGCACGGCGGCGATGCTGCACGGTTTCCGGATTGTCGAGGAGATGAAAGACGGTTTATCGCGCTGGATGGACAGTCAGGGCTATGCCAGCGTCGCGCAGTTTTCCGGGCGCGCGGTGGGCAACACCACCGACTGGAAGTACCTGGACATCAACTATCAGGTGATCGCCAAGATTGACCAGGAGGCGTGCATTGGTTGCGGGCGTTGCCACATTGCGTGCGAGGACACCTCGCACCAGGCGATTTCCAGCGTCAAGCAGGCGGACGGCACGCGCCGATATGAAGTGATCGATGATGAATGCGTGGGCTGCAATCTGTGCCAGATCACCTGCCCGGTGCAGGACTGCATCGAGATGGTGCCGATGGACAGCGGCAAGCCGTTTCTGGATTGGAACCATGATCCGAGGAATCCGTACCATGTTGCTCTTTAGGAACTGTGGCGACTGATCTGACGCCTTCGCGAGCAAGCCCGCTCCCACATTGGATCGATGCCCCACACAAATTCTGTGTGAACCAAAGATCCCTGTGGGAGCGGGCTTGCTCGCGAAGGCGCCGCCAGCTACACCGCAACCCTCAAGGCTCCAACCCGATCCCGCGCAAGATCACACTGGTCACCGTCTGCACCGCCCGCTCGAACTGCATGTCCGACAGCGGCTGGTGATCATTGAGAATGTTCACCTGATGATCGAAGTCCGCGTAATGCTGGGTCGACGCCCAGATCATGTACAGCAGGCTCGACGGTTCCACCGCCAGGATGCGTTTGTCGTCGACCCACTGGCGAATCTTCGCTTCCTTCATCTTGGCCCAGTCGTACAGGCTGGCGTCCAGCGCCTCGCCCAGCGTCGGGGCACCGTGGATGATCTCGTTGGCCCAGACTTTCGAGCCATAGGGACGGCTGCGCGAGTGGTTCATCTTGGCGCGGATGTAGCTGCTGAGCACCACCCGTGGATCGTCGAACATCTCGAAGCACAACGCGTCCTGCTTCCACACCTCCAGCAAATCAAACAACACGGCGCTGTACAGCTCACTCTTGGTGCTGAAGTAGTAATGCAGGTTGGAGCGCGGCAATTGCACTTCGGCGGCAATGTCCGCCATGGCCGTGCCGCCGAAGCCTTTTTCGGCGAAGACCTTTTCGGCCCCGAGCAGAATCTTTTCGACGTTACTGCGGCGAATCTCGATCTTGTGATTACCCATGAGGCTCCCCGACCACAGCGTTGGCCAAGACTAGCATCCGCTCTACCCTGCGGCGACAGGGGAAAACGAAACTTCGTACAGCGGCTTTCCCGACGCTAGACTGAGCACTTTCAGAACCTGCCAACGAGGTAATCCACGATGCTGCTCAAGAACGCCCTGACCACCGCCGCCCTCCTCGGCTCGCTGCTTGCCGCGTCGTCGGCATTTGCCCACGCCCACCTGACAAGCCAGACCCCCGCCGCCAACAGCACGGTCAGTGCGCCGGCGGAACTGCGCCTGGTGTTTTCCGAAGGCGTCGAAGCGACCTTCACCAAAGTCACCCTGAGCAAGGACGGCGCCAACGTGCCGGTGAAAAACCTGGCGACCGAAGGCAGTGACAAGAAGACCCTGATCGTCACCCCGGCAGCGCCATTGACCGCTGGCGCCTACAAAGTCGAATGGCACGCGGTGTCGGTCGATACCCACAAAAGCGAAGGCGCCTACAGTTTCAAGGTTGGCCAATAATCCATGGCGAGCGCGCTGGTGCTGTGCCGTTTCCTGCAATTCATCGTGGTGCTGATGCTGTTCGGGGCCTGGGTGTTCAGGCCGCTGCTGCTGAAGGGTGTCGTTGAAGATCTGGATCGGCAACTGGCGCGAATGGCGCGCTGGCTGGCGGTGGTGGCGCTGGTCAGCGGTGTGAGCTGGTTGCTGCTGATCACCGCCAGCATGGCCGGTGCCTGGGACGCGGCGTTCGACCCGTCAACCCTGCGCCTGGTGCTGGACAACACTTTTTTCGGCCAGGTATGGCGCTGGCATCTGCTGCTGAATGCCGTGCTGGTCGCGTTGCTGTTTTCGCCCTGGCGCTCGAGCGTGCCGCTGCGCATCGGCCTCGCCAGTCTGCTGGTGGCAACGCTGGCCCCGGTCGGTCACGGTGCGATGCTCGACGGTCTTCAAGGCCAATTGCTGATCCTCAACCAGATCATTCACCTGACCTGCGTCGGCATCTGGCTTGGCGGCTTGATGTTGCTGGTGATGGTGTTGCGCCAACCGGCGGGCCATGACGTTGGCGCGATATTACGCCGCTTCAGCGGCGTGGGTTATGCGTTGGTGGCAGGGCTGGTGATCACTGGCCTGATCAACGTTCGGGTGTTGACCGGGCAATTCTGGCCGACCCCGCTATTGAGTGGCTTTGCGTTGATTCTGTTGATCAAGGTGCTGTTGGTCGCGGTGATGCTCGGGCTGGCGTTGTTCAATCGATTGCGGATCAAGGATTGCGAGCGTCGATTGCAGACACTGAAACACAGCGTGATCGCGGAATGGTTGCTGGGGATCGGCGCGGTGGCGGCTGTTTCGCTGCTGGGCACCCTGCCGCCGATGATTGCTGGCTGATACACAAATCCCCTGTGGCAACGGGCTCGCTCCCACATCAATTCGGCGTGGATGCCGAGTTTTCGTGATCCTCCTGCGCCGCCGTATCAATACTCACCACCACCGACATCCCCGGCCGCAACCGCTCGCTCTGTTCCTGCCCCTCATCCACGGTGATCCGCACCGGCACGCGCTGGGCGATTTTGACGAAGTTGCCAGTCGCATTGTCGGCCTGCAACAAACTGAATTCCGAGCCGGTGGCCGGTGAAATCCGCTGCACCCGCCCTTTGAACTTGCGGTGATTCAACGCATCGACGCTGAAGCTCACCGGTTGGCCAACCCGGATGTTGTCCATCTGGGTTTCCTTCATGTTGGCGATTACCCACAACTGGTGCGGCACCAGCGCCATCAACTGCGCTCCCGAATTCACGTAGGCACCCAGCCGCACACCAATCTGCCCGAGCTGGCCGTCCCGAGGGGCGATGACCCGGGTGTTGGACAAGTCGATCCGCGCCAATTGCACCGCCGCTTCCGCGCTGGCCACGGCGGCCTCCAGCGAACCGCGATTGACGATCACCGTTTGCAGATCCTGCCGGGCAATTTCCAGATTGGCTTCGGCCTGCGCCACCGCCGCTTTGGTCTGCGCATTGGCGGCCAGGGTAACGTCCAGCTCACGTTTGGACACCGAGCCGTCATTGATCAGCTCTTGGTTGCGGCGCAGGTCGGCCTCACTTTTGCGCGCTTGCGCCTGACTGTCGACGACGGCTGCCTGACGCAGCTTGATGGTTGCTTCGGCGCTGTTGCGTTGTTGCACGACGTTGGCCAGCGCCGCTTTCTGCACCGCCAGTTGCGCCAGGGATTGATCCAGGTGCTGCTTATAAATGCGGTCATCCAGGCGCACCAGCAAATCGCCGGCCTTCACAAACTGGAAATCCTGCACCGGCACGTCGTACACATAACCGCTGAGCTGCGGGCCGATGATCGTCACCTGGCCACGCACCAAGGCATTTTCGGTGGTCTCGACCGCACTGCTGAACGGCGGCAGTTGCCAGGCATACAACACGATCAACACGCCGACGATGGCAATCGCCGCGAAGCCCAGCGACGAAATCACCCGGACGCGCAACGAACGCGGCTCGGTGGCGGGTGTGGATGGCGGCGCGACGCCTTCCGGTGTCGAGGCTATGGCGTTGGTGGTGGTCGTGGTCGGTTCGGTCATGAAGAAGAGACACCGCTAGAGGGTACGGAAAGTGTTGGGGCGACGTTTTTGGTGGTGCTCATCAGCCACAGGGCGCGAAGGGAAATCCAGATCATGGTGAGCACCGCGATAACCGCGATCAGCATGAACACATCGTTATAGGCCAGCACATTGGCCTCGCGCGTGGCGGCCGTGGCCAGCGAGCGAATGCCTTGCAGGTTGCGCAAACTCGGGTCGGCGATCACCGAGCCCAACGCATTGCCGCCGCTTTGCACGCGCGCCGCGACACGCGGGTCGGTCATCGTCAGGTGTTCGACAATATTGCTCGAATGAAATTTCTCGCGGACGATCTGGAACGTGCCCAGCAACGCCGCGCCGACCAGTCCGCCGAGGTTCTGGCAGATCCCGAACATCACCGAAAAACTCACCAGATTGCGCGGGTTGGTCAGCACGTTGCGCGTGCCCAGGACCATGGTCGGGCCGAGGAAAAATGTCCCGCCGAAAGCCAGCAAGAACTGGCTGAAGTACATGTTTTGCGGGCGCGTCAGGTTATTCGAATAGCTGTCCATGACCGAGCCGACCGCCATCAGCGCCAGCGACACAATCAGCGGCATATACAGGTGTTTCGGATTGATGGTCAACGCACTGGTGGCCAGGCCGGCGACGCTGCCGATCAACATCACCACGTACAAACTGTGCAACTGCTGGCTGCTCATGTTCAGCATTTGCATGAAGCCGACGGCGCCGGTGGACTGCTCCGAGGTCACCATGCGAATCAGCACCACCGCCAGCGCCAGCCGAACCATCACCCCGCTGCCGAGCCAGCGGGTCATCAACATCGGGTTGCTGCGGTTGTGTTCGATGGCAAGCCCAGTGAGGATCAGCACAATCGAGGCTGCGCAAGCGACGCCGATCCACGGCGCTTCGAGCCACCAATCGATGCGGCCCAGCGACAGCACGGCGCAGAGCAAGGCCACACCGCTGGCGAGAATGGCGAAGGTCAGGAAGTCGAGTTTTTCGAAGGTTTTGAAGCGATCGCCCGGCGGCAGCTTGAGCAGAAACACGCAGCCCAACGAGATCAACGCCATGCCCAGTTCGAACAGGTACAAGCCGCGCCATTCGGCGATTTGCAGCAGGTCTTCGGAGAACAATCGCGCCAGTGGCAAGGCCAGTTGCGACGTTCCCAGCCCCAGCACCAACGCCTTCATCCGCCATTTCGCCGGGAACGCCTGGATCATGTAATACAACCCCAGCGAACTCAGTGCCGCGCCGACCATGCCGTGCGCCGCCCGCACCGCAATCGCCGAGTTCAGGTCGTTGACGAACAAATGGCCGAAGGTCACCAGCGCATAGAGCACCAGGAACACCTCCGTGAACGCGCGCAACCCGAACTGCTGGCGAAACTTCACCAGCAGCAGGTTCATCGACACGTTGGTCATCACATACGCCGCCGGCAACCACGCCATTTCCGCGGTGGTCGCCCCGAGCGCGCCTTGCAGGTAGGGCAAATTGGCGATGACCAGCGAGTTTCCCAGACCACCGGTCAGCGCCACCAGCAGCCCCACCAGCGCATACGCCAACCGTTTTGGATTGGAGTGCATCGGGGTCGATGGAGAACCGGGCAGGCTGGGTCGCTCGTAAGGCTTCCAGTCGCGAGGGGCGTATTGATCCATGCAATGGCCTTGGTCGTAGAGGCGGTCAGTTTGCCGGAAAAAAAACCAGAAGACACAAACCCGGTCGTCGCATCGCTCGTTCCTGCGCGTTTTCTACCAACAAGTCATCGTACAACTTCTGATTGACAATCCCGCGGAGCCTCGCAAATAATCGCCGTCATGTTGTACGACGACGTATAACAAAAATAAAAACAACAAAGCATCAAGGGAGCGTCACTGTGAGCAAGCTCGTCCGCAATTCCTCCGTCTGCACCCCTCGTCCCACCTTCGTTCGCCGTCGCACCCTTAGCCTGATCGGTTGCAGCAGCCTGGCCGCCCTCGCCCTGCCCATGAGCAGTCACGCCGAAGGTTTCGCCGATGACGCCAAGGCGACGCTGAACCTGCGCAACGCCTATTTCAATCGCAACTTCACCAACCCGGCGTATCCGCAGGCCAAGGCTGAAGAGTGGACGCAAAACTTTATCCTCGATGCCAAGTCCGGCTTCACCCAGGGCACGGTCGGCTTCGGCATGGACATCCTCGGGCTGTACTCGCAGAAACTCGACGGAGGCAAAGGCACCGCCGGCACGCAACTGCTGCCAGTCCACGACGACGGTCGCCCCGCCGATAACTTCGGCCGCATGGGCGTTGCGCTCAAAGGCAAGATTTCGAAAACCGAATTGAAGGTCGGCGAATGGATGCCGGTACTGCCGGTCTTGCGCTCGGACGACGGCCGTTCCCTGCCGCAAACCTTCCGTGGCGGCCAGGTGACGTCGACCGAAATCAGCGGCCTGACGCTCTACGGCGGCCAGTTCCGCCAGAACAGCCCGCGCAACGATGCGAGCATGGAAGACATGTCCATGAACGGCAAACCGGCGTTCACCTCGGACCGTTTCAACTTTGGCGGTGGCGAATACACCTTCAATGAAAAACGCACGATGGTGGGTGTCTGGTACTCGGAACTCAGCGACATTTACCAGCAGCAGTATTTCAACCTCAGCCACAGCCAGCCGATCGGCGACTGGACCCTGGGCGCCAACCTCGGCTTCTTCAACGGCAAGGAAAACGGCAGCGCCCTGGCCGGCGACCTCGACAACAAAACCAGCTTCGCCATGCTCTCGGCCAAATACGGCGGCAGCACCTTCTATGTCGGCCTGCAAAAACTCACCGGCGACAGCGCCTGGATGCGCGTCAACGGCACCAGCGGCGGCACCCTGGCGAACGACAGCTACAACTCCAGCTACGACAACGCTCAGGAAAGATCCTGGCAAGTGCGCCACGACTACAATTTCGTCGCCCTCGGCATTCCCGGCCTGACCATGATGAACCGCTACATCAGCGGCGATAACGTGCACACCGGGGCGATCACCGATGGCAAGGAATGGGGCCGTGAATCGGAACTGGCCTATACCGTACAAAGCGGTGCGCTGAAGAACCTCAACGTGAAATGGCGCAACGCATCGATCCGCAAAGATTTCAGCACCAACGAGTTCGACGAAAACCGCATCTTCATCAGCTACCCGATTTCGTTGTTGTAACGAACCCATCTGGACGAGATGGCACAGTCTCTGTGGGAGCGAACTTGCTTGCGATGGCGATTATCCAGTCATTATCGTTGCTGGCTGATCCACCGGTATCGCGGGCAAGCTCTCTCCGACAAAGACCCTCCGTCATTTTCAACCAATGTCGCGTTGACAAGACCCGGAAAGCCTAACGATACTTCGACCAAGTCGTACGACAACCTACAACAAATCCACAACAATAATTGCGCGCCCAGGAACTGCCATGACCACCACGCCTAACGCCCCTTTCAATCGCCTGCTGCTGACCGGCGCCGCCGGTGGCCTCGGTAAAGTGCTGCGCGAAACCCTGCGCCCTTACGCCAACGTTATTCGCCTGTCGGACATCGCCGACATTGCACCCGCCATCGATGACCGCGAAGAAGTCGTGACCTGCGACCTGGCCGACAAGCACGCGGTGCATCAACTGGTCGAAGGCGTGGACGCGATCCTGCACTTTGGCGGTGTGTCCACCGAACATTCATTCGAAGATATCCTCGGCGCCAACATCTGCGGCGTGTTCCACATCTATGAAGCCGCGCGCCGCCACGGGGTGAAACGGGTGATTTTCGCCAGCTCCAACCACGTCATCGGTTTCTACAAACAAGACCAGGTGATCGACGCCCACTCCCCTCGCCGCCCTGACAGCTACTACGGTTTGTCCAAGTCCTATGGCGAAGACGTGGCCAGTTTCTACTTCGATCGCTATGGCATCGAAACCGTCAGCATCCGCATCGGCTCCTCATTTGCGGAACCGCAAAACCGCCGCATGATGAGCACCTGGTTGAGCTTTGGCGACCTGACGCAATTGCTCGAACGCGCGTTGTATGCACCGAATGTCGGACACACCATCGTCTACGGCGTGTCCGATAACAAAAACGTCTGGTGGGACAACCGCTTCGCCGCCGGCCTGGGTTATGCGCCACAGGACAACTCCGAAGTGTTCCGCGAAAAGATCGAGGCTCAACCAATGCCCGCTGCCGATGACCCGGCCATGGTTTACCAGGGTGGCGCGTTTGTCGCGTCCGGTCCGTTTGGCGACTGAGTCACCGTCAATACCCCTAACGAAAATCCAAGGGAACGAGTGGCCATGTCAGCCGAAATGATTGTCGATGCCCGCAACGCGGTCGGTGAAAGTCCGGTGTGGGTGCCCGAGGAAAATGCCCTGTATTGGGTTGATATTCCGGCCGGGAAGCTGCATCGGTGGAACGCCGAGACCGGCCACGTCAACGCCTGGAAAACCCCGGAGATGCTCGCCTGCATCGCCCGGCAAAGCGACGGTAATTGGCTGGCCGGGATGGAAAGCGGCTTCTTTCAATTGCGCCCGCACAACGACGGCAGCCTCGACAGCGAATTGCTCGCGAACGTCGAGCATGCGCGCAGCGACATGCGCCTGAACGACGGTCGTTGCGACCGTCAGGGTCGTTTCTGGGCCGGCAGCATGGTCTTGAACATGGGCGCCAACGCGGCGCACGGCACGCTGTACCGCTACGCCAGCGGCCAGCGCGGCCCCGTCGATGCGCAACTGGGCGGGTTCATCGTCCCCAATGGCCTGGGTTTCAGCCCGGATGGCCGGACGATGTACCTGTCCGACTCGCACCCCTTGGTCCAACAGATCTGGGCCTTTGATTACGACCTCGACAGTGGCACGCCGTGCAATCGGCGGCTGTTTGTCGATATGAATCAATTCCCCGGCCGCCCCGACGGCGCGGCGGTAGACGCCGAAGGCTGCTATTGGATTTGCGCCAACGACGCCGGGCTGATTCACCGTTTCACCCCCGACGGTCGCCTGGATCGCTCCATTGCCGTGCCGGTGAAGAAACCCACCATGTGCGCCTTCGGTGGCAGTCGGTTGGACACGCTGTTCGTGACCTCGATCCGCCCTGGTGACGACCACGATCCGCAGTCGCTGGCCGGCGGCGTGTTTGCGCTGGACCCTGGGGTAAAAGGCTTGCCGGAGCCCACTGCACAATGACCCTGGAACTGCTCGAACTCGAAGACCAACTGACCCACCTCACCCTGGCCCCCGAACTCGGCGGCAGCCTCGTCAACTGGACGGTCCGCAGCACCGGCCAGCCGCTGTTGCGCCACAACGACGCCCAAGCGTTGAGCACGGGTCTGCCCGGAAAACTGGGTTGCTATCCGCTGGTGCCCTGGTCAAACCGGATTGCCGGAGGCGGTTTTGATTGCCCCGATGGCTGGCTTGCGCTGACGCCCAATAGCCTGACCGACCCGTTGCCCATTCATGGCAGCGCCTGGCAACAACCGTGGGCCGTGCTGTCGCAATCGAACGATGAAATCGTCTTGCAACTCGACAGCGCAACGCCGTTTGCTTATCGCGCGCGGCAACGGTTTCAGTTGAGTGAAGGTCGATTGACGGTGCAGTTAGAGGTCACTCATCTGGCCGAACAGGCCGCCTGGCATGGGCTTGGCTTGCACCCGTATTTTCCGCGCACGGCAAACACCCGGCTGCAGGCGAAGGCTGAGCGAGTCTGGTTGTGCGATGGTTCGAAACTGCCGACCGAACAGGTTGAACTGCCCGTCGAATGGGATTTTCAGGCGCTTCAAGCGTTACCCGCGTCGCTGGTCGACAACGGCTTTTGTGACTGGGACGGCCACTGCCTGATCGAGCAACCGGACCTCGGTTACACGCTGGAATGCCAGGCCACCGGCAGCGATTACTACCTGCTTTATTGCCCGGTCGGCCCGGCGTTTTTCTGCATCGAACCGGTCAGTCATCCAGTCAACGCGCATCACCTGCCCGGCCGTCCTGGCTTGCGCCTGCTGGAGCAGGGCCAATCCATAGCACTCACCTTCAGCCTGCAATACCGAGCGCTCTGAGCCTCAGGCGCGAATCAACATGTACACCGCGACGACCAGGCAGACACTGGCGAAACCCACCTGCAATGCACGCGCCGGTACGCTGGCGCAAATCCTGCGGCCGATGACCATGCCAACGATGCTGGCGACAATAAACGCTACACCCAATGAGTCGATCCTGACCCCGGCGTGAAACGCGCCGATCACACCGATGGCCGAAATCAGGCTGATCACCATCAAGGACGTGGCGACGATGCCGCGCATCTGCACATCGGTCAATTGCTTGAACGCCGGCACGATCAGAAAGCCGCCGCCGACCCCGAGCAACCCCGACACCACGCCCGTGACCGCCCCCAATGCCGCCAACGTTGCCGTGCATTTGGCGGTCCAGGAAAAGCGTCCGGTCTGTTGATCGAGCATGCAGTTTTTCTGGCCCCAGTTGGCGTGGCCGTGGTCACTCGGTCCTTCCTCCTGACGCTCGCGGCGCAGCATCCGCCAAGCCACCATGACCATCAGCAGGCTGAACAAAACCATCAGGATTTTTTCCGGTAACTGATGGGCGAAATAGATCCCGACCGGCGAAAACACTGCACCGAGCAGCGCGATCAGCAACGCCGCGCGATAGCGCACCAGCCCATGCCGCAAGCCGTCAATCGCCCCGACCGCTGCCGCACTGCCGACCGCAAGCAGGGCGACAGGCGCTGCTTGCGTCATGCTCAAGCCCAACCCCAGCACCAACGCCGGCACCGCAAGAATGCCGCCGCCGGCCCCGGTCAACCCGAGGACCAGGCCCATGACCACACCAAAAAAACTCGCCAACAACATAAAACGCTCGTGATCCGCGAAAAAAAGCCGGGAACGCCCGGTATCGATGACTGACAGGATAGAGCCAGTGCGGGGTTTTTCCTGCATTGAATTAACGCGGGGCTGGTCAACGCAGGGAAAATGAATCTACCCTCAGTGCTCGTTCAGATAGAAATGTTCACCATGCCTGCCTTGATTGAAGCTTTCCTCGACCCAGCCTCGTCGACTTACAGTTACGTGATTTACCAGGCCGACGGCGGTCAGTGCGCGATCGTCGATCCGGTGCTCGACTATGATCCTGCCGCCGGACGAACCACCACCGCGCAGGCTGACAAGATTATCGCCTTCGTCCGCCAACATCGGTTGCAGGTGCAATGGCTGCTGGAAACCCACGCTCACGCCGATCACCTGTCCGCCGCGCCTTATTTGCGTCGCGAGTTGGGCGGAAAAATTGCGATTGGCCAGTCGATCAGCAAGGTTCAGGGCGTATTCAAAAGCCTGTTCAACCTTGAGCCGGAATTTTGTGTGGATGGCTCACAGTTCGATCATCTGTTCGCGCCGAACGAATCGTTCATGATCGGCACTCTCAAGGCCACGGCGCTGCATGTGCCTGGCCACACCCCGGCGGACATGGCGTATTTGATCGACAGCGAGGTGATTCTGGTCGGCGATACGCTGTTCATGCCGGACGTCGGCACCGCGCGCTGCGACTTTCCGGGGGGCAATGCCAACCAGTTGTTTACCTCGATTCAGAAGCTGCTGGCATTCCCGGCCAGTGTTCGGCTTTTCGTCTGCCACGATTACCCGCCAGAGGGTCGCGAATCGCAGTGCGAAACCACCGTGGGCGAACAACGCAAGCGCAACATTCATGTGCACGATGGCATTGATGAGGCGGAGTTTGTCGCGATGCGCACCCAGCGCGATGCCGGGTTGGGCATGCCGAACCTGTTGCTGCCGGCGATCCAGGTGAACGTGCGGGCGGGCAATATGCCGCCGGCCGAAGACAACGGTGTCACCTATCTGAAGATCCCCATCAACAAGCTGTAAACGCAAAACCTGTGGGAGCGAGCTTGCTCGCGATGACGGTGTGTCAGGCAACATCTATTTCGACTGGCACGGCCCCATCGCGAGCAAGCCCGCTCCCACAGGGGTTTCGCTTAGTTGTTGAGGGTTAACCCATTCGCGGGCAATGGTAATGCGGTTTTATAGCGCACCTGCTTCAGCGCAAAGCTCGAACGAATGTTGGCGACGCCGGGCACTTTGGTCAGGAAGTCCATCATGAAACGCTCCAGCGACTGAATGGTCGGCACCAGCACCCGGATCAGGTAATCCGGGTCGCCCGCCATCAGATAACACTCCATCACTTCCGGGCGATCCGAAATCGCCTCTTCGAAATGCGCCAGCGCTTCCTCCACCTGTTTCTCCAGGCTCACGTGAATGAACACATTGACGTGCAAGCCCAGCAAATCGGCGTCCAGCAGCGTCACTTGCTCACGAATCAGCCCCAGTTCCTCCATCGCCTTGACCCGATTGAAGCACGGTGTCGGCGACAGGTTGACCGAGCGTGCGAGGTCGGCGTTGGTGATGCGTGCGTTCTCCTGAAGACTGTTGAGAATCCCGATATCGGTACGGTCCAGTTTGCGCATGAGATAAAACCACCTGTTTTTTGTGTTTATGCAGATTTTTTATCCTCAAATGATCTCCAGCGCAACGAAACACAGAGAAATATTCTCCTGCGCCGGGCCTATGATGTTTGTAGGACAAGATTTCCATCACCCGTGGAATGACGGTCAGCTCACTACAAGAAATTCACAAGATCGAGCGTAGAAGCCATGAACCAAGCGTACGAACCGCTGCGCCTGCACGTTCCCGAACCCTCGGGCCGCCCAGGCTGCAAAACCGACTTCTCCTACCTGCGTCTGACCGACGCCGGCACGGTGCGCAAACCCGCCATCGACGTAGAACCCGCCGACACCGCCGACCTCGCCAAAGGCCTGATTCGCGTGCTCGACGACGAAGGCAACGCCCTCGGTCCATGGGCTGAAGGCGTGCCGGTCGAGATCCTGCGCAAAGGCATGCGGGCCATGCTCAAGACGCGCATCTTCGACAACCGCATGGTGGTCGCCCAGCGTCAGAAAAAAATGTCGTTCTACATGCAAAGCCTCGGCGAAGAAGCCATCGGCAGCGCCCAGGCCCTGGCCTTGAACATCGACGACATGTGCTTCCCCACCTACCGCCAGCAAAGCATCCTGATGGCCCGCGATGTACCGCTGGTAGACCTGATCTGCCAATTGCTGTCCAACGAGCGCGATCCGCTCAAGGGACGTCAGCTGCCAATCATGTATTCGGTCAAGGACCATGGCTTCTTCACCATTTCCGGCAACCTCGCCACCCAATTCGTCCAGGGCGTGGGCTGGGGCATGGCCTCGGCGATCAAGGGCGACACCAAAATCGCCTCGGCCTGGATCGGCGACGGCGCCACCGCTGAATCCGACTTCCACACCGCCCTCACCTTCGCCCACGTGTACCGCGCGCCGGTGATCCTCAACGTGGTCAACAACCAGTGGGCCATCTCCACCTTCCAGGCAATCGCCGGCGGTGAAGCCACCACGTTCGCCGGTCGTGGCGTCGGTTGCGGCATTGCCTCCCTGCGGGTCGACGGCAACGATTTCGTCGCGGTATACGCCGCCTCTGCCTGGGCCGCCGAACGCGCCCGCCGCAACCTCGGCCCGACCATGATCGAATGGGTCACCTACCGCGCCGGTCCGCACTCGACTTCCGATGATCCGTCCAAATACCGTCCTGCCGACGACTGGAGCTACTTCCCGTTGGGCGACCCGATTGCGCGTCTCAAACAACACCTGGTGAAAATCGGCCAGTGGTCCGAAGAGGAACACCTCGCCGTCAGTGCTGAACTGGAAGCCGAAGTCATCGCCGCGCAGAAAGAAGCCGAACAGTACGGCACCCTCGCCGGCGGCCAGATTCCGAGCGCCGCGACCATGTTCGAAGACGTCTACAAAGAGATGCCGGAGCACTTGAAGCGCCAGCGTCAAGAGTTGGGGATCTGACATGAACGACCACAACACTCATATCGAGCTGGAAACCGCCATGACCACGACCACCATGACCATGATCCAGGCGTTGCGCTCGGCGATGGATGTGATGCTTGAGCGTGACGACAATGTCGTGGTGTTCGGCCAGGACGTGGGCTACTTCGGCGGCGTGTTCCGCTGCACCGAAGGCCTGCAGACCAAGTACGGCACCTCCCGCGTGTTCGATGCGCCGATTTCCGAAAGCGGCATCGTCGGCGTCGCCGTCGGCATGGGCGCCTACGGTTTGCGCCCGGTGGCTGAAATTCAGTTCGCCGACTACGTATACCCGGCGTCCGACCAGATCATTTCCGAAGCCGCGCGCCTGCGTTATCGCTCGGCCGGCGAGTTCACCGCGCCGATGACCCTGCGCATGCCTTGCGGCGGCGGCATCTACGGCGGCCAGACACACAGCCAGAGCATCGAGGCGATGTTCACTCAGGTCTGCGGTCTGCGCACCGTCATGCCTTCCAACCCTTACGACGCCAAAGGCTTGCTGATTGCCTCCATCGAAAATGATGACCCGGTGATCTTCCTTGAGCCAAAACGCCTGTACAACGGCCCGTTCGACGGCCACCACGACCGCCCGGTAACCCCGTGGTCGAAACACCCTGCCGCACAAGTCCCGGACGGTTACTACACCGTGCCGCTGGACGTGGCCGCCATCGCGCGTCCGGGCAAAGACGTGACCATCCTGACCTACGGCACCACGGTCTATGTGTCGCAAGTGGCTGCTGAAGAAACCGGCATCGACGCTGAAGTCATCGACCTGCGCAGCCTGTGGCCGCTGGACCTTGAGACCATCGTCAAGTCGGTGAAGAAAACCGGCCGTTGCGTGATCGTTCACGAAGCGACCCGCACCTGCGGTTTCGGCGCCGAACTGGTCGCGCTGGTGCAAGAGCATTGCTTCCACTACCTCGAAGCGCCGATCGAACGCGTCACCGGTTGGGACACGCCCTACCCGCACGCGCAAGAGTGGGCGTATTTCCCTGGCCCGACCCGTGTGGGCGCGGCTTTGCATCGGGTTATGGAGGTCTGAATGGGCACGCACGTCATTAAAATGCCGGACATTGGTGAAGGCATTGCAGAAGTTGAATTGTCGGTGTGGCACGTCAAGGTCGGCGACCTGGTCGTCGAAGATCAGGTGCTGGCCGATGTCATGACCGACAAGGCGATGGTCGACATCCCTTCGCCGGTGCATGGCAAGGTGATTGCGCTGGGCGGTGTGCCCGGCGAAGTCATGGCCGTTGGCAGCATCCTGATCAGCATTGAGGTTGAAGGCGCGGGCAACGTCAAAGAGTCCGCCCAACCTGTCGCGCCGGTGAAACAGGCGCCCGTCGCAGCGCCGAAGGTCGACGCCGTTGTCGAAAGCAAACCGGTAGCGGCGGCAACACCGCGAGCTGCCGTTTGCCCGGGCCCGGTGGTTGCTCGTGAGGCTAATGAGCGTCCATTGGCCTCCCCGGCCGTGCGCAAACACGCGCTGGACCTCGGCGTCCAATTGCGTCTGGTGCGTGGCAGTGGCCCGGCCGGTCGGGTGCTGCACGAAGACCTCGACGCCTATCTGGCGCAAGGTCAATCGAATGCGTCGACCGCCACCAGCACTGCGGCTTATGCCCAGCGAAATGACGAAGAGCAAATCCCGGTCATCGGCATGCGCCGCAAGATTGCCCAGCGCATGCAAGACGCCACTCAGCGTGCCGCACACTTCAGTTACGTCGAAGAAATCGATGTGACCGCCGTCGAAGAGCTGCGCGCGCATTTGAACGACAAACACGGCGCGACTCGCGGCAAGCTGACCTTGCTGCCGTTTCTGGTCCGCGCACTGGTCGTCGCGTTGCGCGACTTCCCGCAGATCAACGCCCGTTACGACGACGAAGCGCAGGTCATCACCCGCCTCGGCGCGGTGCATGTGGGCATCGCCACTCAAGCCGACATCGGTTTGATGGTGCCAGTGGTGCGTCACGCCGAAGCCCGCAGCCTGTGGGACAGCGCCTCGGAAATCTCCCGTTTGGCCAGTGCTGCGCGCAATGGCAAGGCCAGCCGCGACGAGTTGTCCGGGTCGAGCATCACCCTGACCAGCCTCGGCGCGCTGGGCGGCATCGTCAGCACCCCGGTGCTGAACCTGCCGGAAGTGGCGATTGTCGGCGTCAACAAAATTGTCGAACGCCCGATGGTGGTTAAAGGCCAGATCGTGATTCGCAAGATGATGAACCTCTCCAGCTCCTTCGATCACCGCGTGGTCGATGGCATGGACGCGGCGCAATTCATCCAGGCCGTTCGCGGCTTGCTCGAACAACCCGCCACGTTGTTCGTGGAATAAGTATTTGTGGAGCAAGGCATGCAAACTCTGAACACCACGCTGCTGATCATTGGTGGCGGCCCTGGCGGTTATGTCACGGCGATCCGTGCCGGCCAGTTGGGCATTTCGACCATTCTGGTGGAAGGCGAATCGTTGGGCGGCACTTGCCTGAACATCGGCTGCATCCCGTCGAAAGCACTGATCCACGTCGCCGAGCAGTTTCACCAGACGCAGCACCACAGCCAACACTCGGCGCTGGGCATCAGCGTTTCGGCACCGACCCTCGACGTCCGTAAAAGCGTCGAGTGGAAGGACGGCATCGTTGATCGCCTGACCACCGGTGTCGCCGCGCTGCTGAAAAAGAACAAAGTCCAGGTCATTCAAGGCTGGGCCAAGGTCGTCGACGGCAAGACAGTCGAAGTCGGCGACACGCGGATCCAGTGCGAGCACCTGGTGCTGGCCACTGGCTCGAAGAGCGTGAACCTGCCGATGCTGCCGATTGGCGGGCCGATCATCTCCTCCACCGAGGCCCTGACGCCGACGTCCGTGCCCAAACGATTGATCGTGGTCGGTGGCGGTTACATCGGTCTGGAGCTGGGGATTGCCTATCGCAAGCTCGGCGCAGACGTCAGCGTGGTCGAGGCACAGGATCGCATCCTGCCTGCCTATGACGCCGAACTGACACAGCCAGTGCACGACGAGCTGAAAAAACTCGGCGTGAAGCTTTACTTGAAGCACAGCGTCCAAGGCTTTGATTCCAGTAGTAATACCCTGCAAGTTCGCGACCCGAGCGGCGACACGCTTAATCTGGAGTCCGATCAGGTACTGGTCGCCGTGGGCCGTAAACCCAATACACAGGGCTGGAACCTCGAAGCGCTGAACCTGGACATGAACGGCTCGGCGATCAAGATCGACAATCGCTGCCAGACCAGCATGCGCAACGTGTATGCCATCGGCGACCTGAGTGGCGAACCGATGCTCGCGCACCGGGCCATGGCGCAGGGCGAGATGGTTGCCGAGCTGATCAGTGGCAAGTCCCGCGAGTTCAACCCGACCGCCATCGCCGCCGTGTGCTTCACCGACCCGGAACTGGTGGTGGTCGGCAAGACCCCGGACGACGTCAAGGCTGCGGGGCTGGATTGCATCGTGTCGAGTTTCCCGTTTGCGGCAAACGGTCGAGCGATGACGCTGGAATCAAAAAGCGGCTTTGTGCGGGTCGTCGCTCGTCGGGACAATCATGTGATTGTCGGCTGGCAAGCGGTGGGCGTGGGGGTCTCGGAGTTGTCGACGGCGTTTGGGCAGAGCCTGGAAATGGGCGCCCGGCTGGAAGACATCGCCGGCACCATCCATGCGCATCCGACGCTGGGCGAGGCGGTGCAGGAAGCGGCGTTACGAGCGCTAGGCCATGCGCTGCATCTATGATTCAGGGAAATTGATGGTGTAGGTGATGACCTCTTCGCGAGCAAGCCCGCTCCCACAGTGGATTTGTGTACGACACAGATCAGGTGTGGGAGCGGGCTGGCTCGCGAATTCTCAAGGGCAACATCATTTATCTGCCCATCAGCCGATAGTCCGGGCTGCGAAAAGCGTCCGGAATGAAGTATTGTTGTGCCCATCCAGAAAAACGTCAGAAGCCTTGAACCGTTTCGGCGGTTGTTAAGTGATAGAGGGTGTCATGGGTAACGAAAGCATCAATTGGGACAAGCTGGGTTTTGACTACATCAAGACAGACAAGCGTTTCTTGTCGTACTGGCGTGACGGTTCCTGGGACAAAGGCACCCTGACCGAAGATAACGTGCTGCACATCAGCGAAGGCTCGACTGCCCTTCACTATGGCCAGCAATGCTTCGAAGGCATGAAGGCCTATCGTTGCAAGGACGGTTCGATCAACCTGTTCCGCCCGGACCAGAACGCCCTGCGCATGCAGCGCAGCTGTGCACGCCTGCTGATGCCGTTCGTCGAAACCGAGCAATTCATCGAAGCCTGCAAAGCCGTGGTTCGTGCCAACGAACGGTTCATCCCGCCCTACGGCACTGGCGGCGCGCTGTACCTGCGCCCGTTCGTGATCGGCGTGGGTGACAACGTCGGCGTGCGCACCGCGCCCGAGTTTATCTTCTCGATCTTCTGCATCCCGGTCGGCGCTTACTTCAAGGGGGGGCTGACCCCGCATAACTTCCTGATCTCCAGCTTCGACCGTGCCGCCCCACAAGGCACCGGCGCCGCCAAGGTCGGTGGCAACTACGCCGCCAGCCTGATGCCAGGTTCCCTGGCCAAGAAAGCGCACTTCGCCGACTGCATCTATCTGGACCCGATGACTCACTCGAAAATCGAAGAAGTCGGCTCGGCCAACTTCTTCGGGATCACCCACGATGACAAATTCGTCACGCCGAAGTCGCCTTCGGTGCTGCCGGGCATCACCCGTCTGTCGTTGATCGAGCTGGCACAATCGCGCCTGGGCCTGGAAGTGATTGAAGGTGACGTGTTCATCGACAAGCTGTCCGACTTCAAGGAAGCCGGCGCCTGCGGCACGGCGGCCGTGATCACCCCGATCGGCGGTATCAGCTACAACGACAAACTGCACGTGTTCCACAGCGAAACCGAAGTCGGCCCGGTCACCCAGAAGCTCTATAAAGAGTTGACTGGCGTGCAGACGGGCGACATCGAAGCGCCAGCCGGCTGGATCGTCAAGGTTTGACCTGACACCCGCCGCTTGAAAAAACCCACTGGGAGCTGATGCTTCAAGTGGGTTTTTTTATGTCTTCTGACCGCGCTCTGCCTCTCCCAGCGCAATGCGTTTACCGCCCCTGCCCTTGATTCCGCTAGCCTGTCCGTCCTGTTGCTTACCGGTGCGCGCCTGCGTGATCAGCCCCGGAATCAATGCGCCTTCCGGCAGGTTTTTCCAGAATCGCGCTGGTAAATGCCCTTGCATGACCTTCGGGTTCAGCCGCGCCGGATTGAAGATGTGGCTGTAGTACGTCAGCCACATGTCGCTGTGCGGATCGTCGACGTTTTGCGCCAGTTGCTGCCATTCGACCGGGCATTGCCGCCGGTGGACCAATTGCTCGCCATCGTAATAAACCCCGTCCCGAGGGGTGGCGATCAACCAGCGATGGCGCCCCATGCGCCCGATAAAATGCTCACTGGCCGTCTGCAGGATGTCGTGGGCTGGCTCGTGCCAGGCCACATAATGCGGACCGTCACCTTCCGGCAATGCCACAAATCGAACAAAGGCATGCAGGTGATGCGCTTCGCGCTGAACCTGCTTGATGCGCCGCTGTAATTCGCTGCCAAGCCGGTCGCCGGCCATCATCGCGGTGCGGTCACCGTGACTGACGCGCCACAACACTTCGTACAGCAGGCTCCAGCGCTGATCACCGCGAAAACACGAGGCGCGCGCCAGGGTGTCGAGCAACGCCCTCGGAATTCGCGCATGAAACGGCCCCGACGCTTCAGGCAACACCTCGTCATTCGCGAACAGATCGGCCACTCCTTCACTGGCCCAACTCACCACGCTCGGGTCCACCTCATGGCTGAGCAACCAGCGAGCCTGCTGGCGCCAGGTGTCGAACAGTTCGTCGCAATCGAGGTTGATCATCCCCACAACCCCATTTGCTGCGGCTGCGGGCGGTCGCGCAGTTGCTGATAGAGCAAGTGACTGGTGACCTCCGCCTGCTGTGGGTGGTAATCGCTGGTGATGAAAAACGGCTTGGCCTTGGCCAGCACACAGCGCATCCGCGCCAGGTCCTCGTAACGAATGCGTCGCTGGCGACGCAGTTCCACCAGCCGCTCGGTGGTGCGCAGGCCGATACCGGGAATGCGCGCGATCAACGAGGCCTCGGCGCGGTTCAGGTCCAGCGGGAAAACCTCTCGATTCTCCAGCGCCCACGCCAGTTTCGGATCGATATCGAGGGCCAGATGGCCCGGCCCCTTGAACAACTCGCCCGCGGTGTAGCCGTAACTGCGCAACAGGAAATCGGCCTGATACAAACGGTGCTCGCGCATCAATGGCGGCGCGGCCAGAGGTACACTTTTCGGGCTGTTGGGGATCGGGCTGAATGCCGAGTAATAGACCCGACGCAAGCGGAAGTTGCCATACAGCGCCTGGGCGGTATGCAAAATGGTGCTGTCGTCGGTGTCATCGGCACCGACGATCATCTGCGTGCTCTGCCCGGCCGGAGCGAATTTTGGTGCACGCGGTTCGTTGAGGACCGTTTGTTCGCCGGTGTAGATCGTGCGCATCGCTTGCTTGATCGAGCTGAGTTGCTTCTCCGGGGCCAGGGTTTGCAGGCTGGTGTCAGTGGGCAATTCGATATTCACGCTCAACCGGTCGGCGTAACGCCCTGCTTCCTCGATCAGCGCCGGATCGGCTTCGGGAATGGTCTTGAGGTGAATGTAGCCGCGAAACTCATGGTCTTCGCGCAACAACCTGGCCACGCGAATCAACTGCTCCATGGTGTAGTCCGCCGAGCGAATGATCCCGGAACTGAGGAACAACCCGCTGACGCAATTTCGCCGGTAGAAATCCATCGTCAGCGTCACCACCTCTTCCGGTGTGAAGCGGGCACGAGGGACGTCGCTGGAACGTCGATTGACGCAGTACTGGCAGTCGTACAGACAGAAATTGGTCAACAGAATCTTCAGCAGCGACACACAACGCCCGTCCGGCGTGTAGCTGTGGCAAATGCCCATGCCGTCGGTCGAACCCAGACCGCTCTTGCCCTCGGAGCTGCGCTTGGGCGCGCCACTGCTGGCGCAGGACGCGTCATATTTGGCGGCGTCGGCGAGGATGCTGAGCTTGTCGATGAGTTCCATGGGGCAGCCCTTTTACTGTGTGAATATACAGTATAGGCTTCACCGATCATCTACAACCCGCAGGAGAACCCTTCATCGGGTCAGATCAAATCATCACTCGGCAACGACTGGCGCGGGCGGTGCGCAGACAACCGCGTGATCAATCATCCCGCGTCAGCACTTCAAGCAACTCGATCTCGAATATCAGATTCGAATTCGGCGTAATCGCCCCCATCGTCCGCTCGCCATACCCCAGATGCGCAGGCACCAGTAACTTGCGTTTGCCGCCGACCTGCATGCCGATGATTCCCTGATCCCAGCCCTTGATCACCCGACCGGTGCCAATCACGCACTGGAAAGGTTTGCCTCGGCTGTAGGAGGAATCGAATTCAGTGCCGTCTTCCAGCCAGCCGCGGTATTGGGTGGTGATGAGCGCGCCTTTCACGGCGGCTTTTCCGTCACCGGCTTCGAGATCGATTACCTGCAATTCATCATTCATAAACGTTCACTCTAGTGTTTCGTCGCCCAACCGGGCGTCATGGGCGCCGTTTTCCCAGAAATAGGCCCGTTTGGCAACCCACACGACCTGTTTCCAACGGTAGTCGTGCACTAAGATAGGCGGCCCCCCCAAGGATCAAAACGCCACGATGGCAATCCCTGAATGACTACCCTTTGGACCGGCGCAATTATCGGCGCGGTGTTGTTCGCGTTGATTTTTGCGCTGATCGTGCGCGAACGTTCGCTGCGCAAACAACTGGCCGAGTATCGCGCGCAGGTTGCCAGCCTGTCCGAAGCCCAAGGGACCCGCCAGAACGGCGACGCTGAACGTTTCAAACGCAGTCAGTACTTCGCGCGCATTGGCACCTGGGACTGGGACGTCGACACCGACAGGCTCTACTGGTCGGACGCCATCTACGGCATGTTCGGTTTCCGCATCGGCGAGGTGACACCCTCCTATGCGTTGTTTTGCGCCTGCGTGCATCCGGATGACCGGGCCAGGGTCCGGGCCGGTGAATTACGCTGCCTGGAAACCGGCGAGAACCACGACGAGGAATACCGCGTGGTCTGGCCCGACGGCAGCATTCGCTGGCTGCGCGAAACCGGCAACGTGGTCAAGAACGACCAGGACGCCACCGTCAAGATGATGGGGGTGGTGCGCGATATCACCGAAGAAAAAGCCTCCGCCAGTTACCTGAAACATTTGGCCCATTACGATCGGCTGACCGGCCTGCCCAATCGCCTGGTACTTGAAGAACGCCTGTCCGAGGCGCTGGAACAGGCCCGCCTCAGTGCAACGCGGGTGGCGCTGGTGTTTGTCGACCTCAATGGTTTCAAGGCCATCAACGACCATTACGGCCATGCCGCCGGCGACCGGGTGTTGGTCACCACCGCTACGCGCCTGAAGAAAATCCTGCGCTCGACCGACACGGTGGCCCGGATCGGCGGTGACGAATTTGTGGTGATTCTCCAGGGACTGCCGCAGGACGTCAGCCTTCAGGACGAGGCCCGCAGCATCTGCCAGAAGATATTCGTCGAACTGTCACCGCCGATCACCATCGGCCACGACCAGCGCCATATCGGCACTAGCCTGGGTGTCGCCGTGTTCCCGGACCACGCGCCCAGCATGGACAAGCTGATTCACATTGCCGACCTGGCGATGTATGAAGCCAAGCGTAGCGGCAACAATCAGTATCGGCTGGGCTGCGAAACATCGGTTCGCGCTCACAGCGAATAAGCCCTATTTTTCGACCGGAGTGATGTCGACAATCGTCCCGTTGGTGATCATCACCATCATGTACTTGTCATTGATCTGCACCCACTGGGCATCAGCCTTTGGTGCTTTCAGGCCTTTGGCTTTCCAGTTGGTCAAGGCCTTTTCGCTGCGCTGATAAACGTCCGGCGCGCGATCGCCCTTCACCAGTTCACGGGAATTGTTGACCCCGGGCTGCACGGTTTTCTGCGGGGAGTCATCCGCCTGAACGATGGGATTGATACCGGCAACACCGGCGGCAATGGCCAGGGCGGCGATGAGGGTTTTGCTGTGCATAGGGTGATTCTCCAGTAATGACGCGGTACCAGAACTCCGACTGCGCCCGCGTTAAATCATTCCTTACTGTAGCGACGATTCCGCAGCAAACAGCACGGGCGCTTGGCTGCAACGTCGGCACAGGTGACGAAAAACAACCGGGATTCATCGTGCCATTCATTTTCTTCCTGCACCGCAACCGGGAAGAAACCGAAGTGTTTACAAACCTGCGTTGCGCATAACCTGCGGTTCGGTCAGCGGATGATCGCGTTGTTCATGCCGAACCCGATTAAATGTGGGAGCGGGCTTGCTCGCGAAAGCGTCCTGACATTCAACAACAGTCTATGTTCAGGCTGACGCATGACGCCCCAGCCTTTATCCTTACCTCCCCCCGCCGTACCGAGTTCTGGAGTTCGCCATGCCCCACGAAGGCAACCTGTTGCAAGCCGCTGTTGTGTTTCTGCTCGCGGCGGTGCTCACCGTGCCCTTGGCCAAACGCCTGCAGTTGGGCGCGGTGCTGGGCTACCTGTTTGCCGGGGTGATCATCGGTCCTTCAGTGCTGGGCCTGATCGGTAATCCGCAAAGCGTCAGCCATTTTTCCGAGCTTGGCGTGGTGCTGTTGCTGTTCATCATCGGCCTGGAGCTGTCGCCACGACGGTTGTGGGTGATGCGCAAATCAGTGTTCGGTGTCGGCTTGGCGCAGGTGCTGTTGACCGGGTCGGTGATCGGCGTCACGGCTTTGTTCGTGTTCGGCCAGTCACTGAACAGTGCCATCGTGCTCGGCCTGGGTCTGGCGCTGTCGTCGACCGCATTTGGTTTGCAAAGCCTGGCCGAGCGCAAAGAGCTGACCAGCCCCCACGGGCGCCTGGCGTTTGCGATTCTGCTGTTCCAGGACATCGCCGCAATCCCGCTGATCGCCATGGTCCCGCTGCTGGCTGGCGGTGATCACACCAGCAGCGCCGCCGACGATTTGAATCACGGCCTGCGGGTGTTGGGCAGCATCGCGGTGGTGGTCATCGGCGGTCGTTACCTGCTGCGACCGGTATTTCGCATCGTTGCCAAAACCGGTTTGCCCGAGGTCTCCACCGCGACCGCGCTGCTGGTGGTGATCGGCACCGCATGGCTGATGGATCTGGTGGGCGTGTCGATGGCGCTCGGCGCATTCCTGGCCGGTTTGCTGCTGGCGGATTCCGAATATCGGCATGAACTGGAAGCGCAGATCGAACCGTTCAAGGGCTTGCTGCTGGGCCTGTTTTTCATCAGTGTCGGCATGGGCGCGAACCTGAGCCTGCTGCTGAGCGCGCCGGTGACGGTGTTGGGGCTGACGCTGCTGCTGATCGCGATCAAGTTGCCGCTGCTGTTTGTGGTGGGCCGGTTGGCCGGCGGGCTGGGCAAGGTCAATGCGATTCGCCTCGGCATTGTGCTGGCGGCCGGGGGTGAATTTGCGTTTGTGGTGTTCAAGATCGGGCGCGATCAGGGCTTGTTCGAACCCCGCCTGTACGACTTGCTGGTGCTGACGATCACCTTGTCGATGGCCGTGACGCCGTTGCTGCTGTTGCTGTGCGCACGGCTCTACACACCGAAGGTGCAACCGGTGGTGGTGCCGGAGAAATTCCGCGACATCGACACCGATGAACCGCGCGTGGTAATTGCCGGCATGGGGCGGATGGGTCAGATCGTGGCGCGGATCCTGCGTGCGCAAAACATCAAATTCGTCGCGCTCGACACCTCGGTGGAAACCATCGAACTGTCGCGCAGCTTCGGCGGCGTGCCGGTGTTCTACGGTGACCCGATGCGCCCGGAAATCCTCAGCGCGGCCAAGGTCGAGCAAGCCGAATACTTCATCATCGCCACCGATGATCCGGAGACCAACATCAAGACCGCCGAGGTCGTGCACCGCTTGTATCCGCACATCAAAATCATCGCCCGGGCGCGTAACCGTCAGCATGTGCACCGCCTGGTCGACCTGGGCGCCGAGGCGATTCGGGAAACCTACTATTCGAGCCTGGAAATGAGCCGGCGCACGCTGGTTGGCCTCGGCTTGACCCAGGCGCAGGCCGACGCGCGGATCAAGCGCTTCAAGCATCACGATGAGCAGGTGCTGGAAGCGCAGCATGCGGTGTATGACGACGCGGCGAAGGTCTTGCAGACTGCGCAGGAAGCGCGGGCGGAATTGGCGAAATTGTTTGAGTCGGATCAGTTGGAAGAGCAGGAGTCGGGCAAGGCTTGAGCCGGTGATTACGCCTTGGCTGGCATTGCCGGCACCCGTCCCTCCTGGAACAGTCCTTCATGGGTGAGCTTGCGGGCGCCAGACAGCAAAACGCCGCTTCCACCAGAGGTGGAAGCGGCAGAGGCATGAGCCTCAGAGGATCAATGCATGAACAGTGCGATCAGGATGATGATCGGGATTGGCACGCCGAGAAAGAACAGCAGTAATGAGCGCATGGTAGTTCTCCTTGATTAGCGAACAGGTGGCAGCGAATTGGTCGTGACGTAGGCGTCGGATTCCACATACACCACGGCATCCCGACGACGACCGCCGAACGTTGCGGCGAGGCTGGCGGTAAACGCACCGATCAGCAACGCAATGAACGTCCACAGCGTGGTCCAGGCAGCGACTTTGGCGGCGGTGTCAGCAGCTTGTTTGGCAGCCTGCTTGGCGTCGGCAATCGCTTTCTGAGTGCGGGCGTACACTTCGTCGACACGACGCTCTGCATCGGCCTGGGTCAGGTTGGTACGTTGAGCGACCAGTTGCGCCAGGTAAGTGCGGTCTTCCGCGGCCAGTTGGCCGTTGCTCAGGGACTGCGCGAAGATGCGGGCCACGGTGCCACGAGCAGCGTCATCGCCGACGGCGGCAGGACGGTCATCGCGAAACAGGCTGTCGATGTAGTAACCGTATTGGTCACCGCTGGTACCAGCGGCGGCGGTGCCTGCGGCTTGAGTCATGGCTGACGCTGCGCCACCGGCCACACTGGCACCGGCCTTGACGCCGCCACTGACGATGCTGCCCACCGAACCGACAATCAGCGTCGCGGCCACCAGCGTTGCCACACACCAGGACAGGAAGCCATGGGCGGTGTCACGGAAGTAAACTTCATCACCGTGCATGTTGGCCCACTTCACCCGCAGGCGACCGGCGATGTAACCACCGAGCCCGGAAGCCAGGATTTGGGTCACGCCCAGCCAGACAATCGTAGAAATCCCCAGGCCCTTGGCGCTGACGCCTTCGTTGGCCCACGGCGAAACAGCGGAAAAGCCCAAACCAAAACCGAGCAACACCAGGATCAGCGACAACGCAGCGGCCGCAGCGGCCCCAGCGAAGATCGCGCCCCAGGAAACGCCCGACAGCGTGCTTGATTCATCTGCGGCAGGATAGAAACCATCAGAGGATCTATTCATTGTTGTATCGCTCCAGGCAGGAAAGATGTTGTTACAACTCGTCAGCAGGGGAATTGCAGCCAACGTGCCAGTTGCGATTTTTTAATATCTCGTTATTTTTCAACAAGTTATAAATTTTGAACTTCTGGTATCCATGCAAATTGCAAGGACCGGGCAAATGCAGCGGGTTTTATGCATTGCGCGACTATTTGCGCCGATAGCTCTTGTTACCGGTGGGTGTCAGGCAATAGACACCGCCTCTCGGCCCAGTGCAAAACGATCCTGTGCCGCAGGCGCAGCCATCAGCGCCCTGCAATAAGGTTTGCGGTCGAGCCGTGCCCTGACCGCCGTATATGGCCGAGCAACTTTTCTTTGAGCCGCTGATAGAACCGTCATTGCACAAAAACAGATCGCCGTCGCAACGATCAATGCCACCTTTTTTCCCTGAACAAGGTGTGTTGCCGGCCCACAGCGACCCGCTGCAAAGACACAGCAGCAACAGAATAATCGGCATGCCGCCGCGGCGAATCAAAGTACGCACAAATCACCATCCATAGAAATATGGCCCAATGATATCAACGTTCCGAACAGGCTTTTGAATGCACATGAAAGTAAATTTACTAAGCGGCGGGAAATTCTTGGCAAAATGCCAACACACTTCGCCATGAACTGACTATCAGGCACGCCCTATGACCCGCATCTTGACCATCGAAGACGACGCCGTGACCGCCCAGGAAATCGTTGCCGAACTCAGCAGCCACGGCCTCGATGTCGATTGGGTCAATAATGGCCGCGAAGGCCTGGAGCGTGCGGTCAGCGGCAATTACGACTTGATCACCCTCGACCGCATGCTGCCGGAACTGGATGGCCTGGCCATCGTCACGACGCTGCGAACCATGGGCGTGGCCACGCCGATTCTGATGATCAGCGCCCTCTCCGATGTCGATGAGCGCGTGCGCGGCCTGCGTGCCGGTGGCGATGATTACCTGACCAAACCGTTTGCCACCGACGAAATGGCCGCCCGGGTCGAAGTGCTGCTGCGCCGCCAGAACACCGTGACGGCCCAGGCCACCACGTTGCGCGTCGCCGACCTTGAGCTGAACCTGATCAGCCACGAAGCCAGCCGCGACAATCAATTGCTGACGCTGCTGCCGACCGAGTACAAGCTGCTGGAATTCCTGATGCGCAACACCGGGCAGATTCTGTCGCGAATGATGATTTTCGAAGAGGTCTGGGGCTATCACTTCGACCCCGGCACCAACCTCATCGACGTGCACATCGGGCGCTTGCGCAAAAAGATCGACCCGGCCGGCAAACTCCCGTTGATCCGCACTGTGCGAGGCTCGGGTTATGTCATTGCCGAACCCGTCTAAAGGCTGGCGCTCCTCCAGCAGCCGCTTGCTGGCGCTCTACAGTTCGCTGTTCGTGATCTGGAGCGGGATTCTGATGGGGGTCATGTACTACGAGGTGTCCGCCTACCTCGACAACCTGGCCAAACATTCGCTGATGCAACGCCAGCATCTGTTTTCGCGGTTCTCCGGCGAGCAACTGGTGGACGCCCTCGCCGTCAGCATGACCTTCGACATTCGCGGCATCGACGCCTATGGCTTGTTCGATGCAGACCATCGTTACCTCAGCGGTGCGCTGCGCCAGATCCCCAGCGAACTGCCGCTCGACGGCAAGATCCACATGCTCGGCGACTGCGCGGAGTCCGACGACCCGACGTTGCCCGCCGACAGTTGCGATGCGGTGGCGACCCAGACCAGGGACGGCCGCTGGCTGGTGCTGGTGCGCGACAACGGTTCGTTGTTCGCCGTGACCCGGATCATTCTGCACGCGTTGTTCTGGGGCGTGACCCTGACCATCCTTCCGGGCATCGCCGGCTGGCATCTGTTGCGCCGTCGGCCGCTGCGGCGTATTCGCGGGATTCAGGCCAGTGCCGAGGCCATTGTCGCCGGCGACCTGACCCGGCGCCTGCCCCTGTCCAACCGCCGCGACGAGCTGGACATGCTCGCCGCCATCGTCAACGCCATGCTCGAACGCATCGAGCGGCTGATGAATGAGGTCAAGGGCGTGTGCGACAACATCGCCCATGACCTGCGCACGCCGCTGACCCGACTGCGCGCGCAGTTGTACCGGATTCAGCAGCAGGCGGACGACGGTTCGACACTGGCCGTACAACTGGACTCGGTGCTGGGCGAAGCCGACACCTTGATGGCGCGGTTTCGTGGGTTGCTGCGGATTTCCGAACTGGAAGATCGCCAGCGCCGTTCCGGTTTTGTGCAACTGGACCCGGTGCCGCTGCTGCAAGAACTGCACGACTTTTACCTGCCGCTGGCGGAGGAAGACGAGCTGCAGTTCAAGCTGCAATTGCCAGAGTCGTTGCCATTGCTGAACGGTGATCGGGCGCTGCTGTTCGAGGCGATAGCGAACTTGCTGAGCAATTCGATCAAGTTCACCCCGGCCGGTGGCGAAGTAATTTTGCGCGGCGTCAGTGACGGCGGTCGCACGCGGATCGAAGTACTGGATTCCGGGCCCGGGATTCCAGTGGCCGAGCGTGAGGCAGTGTTCCAACGCTTTTATCGTGCGGACGGCGGCAATCAGAAAAGCGGGTTCGGGCTGGGGCTGTCGATCGTTTCGGCGATTGTCAGCTTGCATGGTTTTGCGCTGGAGGTAGGCACCAGCGAACTGGGTGGGGCAAGTCTGGTGCTGGATTGTCGGCAAAGCCTGATACCGCAGACCTGATTCATCTCGATGAGAAGGTGATCAAAATGCGCGAGCGGGCTTGCTCGCGGAGGCTGCTGCCCAGTCAACATGGATGTTGTCTGACACGGCGCCTTCGCGAGCAAGCCCGCTCCCACAGGGATTTTGTGGTGTGGCTTGTAGCCGGGTCAGGCCGGGTAATTGGCCCGCAGGGCTTCGAGCCCGCCCTGATAAATCCCGGCAAACAGCGCTACCACTTCTTCGTCCGTCACGCCGACCGGGGAAAACCGCCCCGACCACGTCACCCGAGCCCCCTGCCCCTGCGCCTCAACCTTGATCGTCGCCCGGTAGTCAGTCGCCGGAAACGGCGCCTGCACAATCGAATAACTGTAGGTCTTCGCCGCGTTATCGAACGTCTCCAGCCGCTCGACCACCACGCCCCCGTCCGAAGTTTCCAGGCGGCGTACCCGCCCGCCTTCGCTCAACTCGCTTTTCGGAATAAACGGCAGCCAGTCCGGCAGCGTGTTGAAGCCGCCGATCAATTGCCACACGTCCTCGGCCGACGCCGGAATATCAATAAACGCTGATGCAGTTGCCATGTAATCCTCTCTCTCCAACGAAAATTCAGATCGCCATGCTGTCGACAACACCGCCGTCAACCCGCAGCGCCGCGCCAGTCGTGGCCGAGGACAGCGGCGAAGCAATGTAAGCCACCAGGTTCGCGACTTCCTCGACATCCGCCACGCGCTGAATGATCGACGTCGGCCGCGCCTTGCGCACAAACGCATCGGCCTCTTCGCGAACGCTGCGCCCGGATTCAGCGGTGGCGTCCTTGAGCATCTGCTCCAGGCCGTCGGTCAAGGTCGGGCCGGGCAGGATCGCATTCACCGTCACGCCCGTGCCCGCCAACCGCTTGGCCAAGCCGTGGGACACCGCCAGGTTGGCGCTTTTGGTCACGCCATAGTTGAGCATCTCAGCCGGAATCGCGATGCCCGATTCCGAGGACAGGAAAATCACTCGTCCCCAGCCCTGCTTGACCATGTCCGGCACGTAATGCCGCGACAGGCGCACACCGGAGATCACGTTGACTTCATAAAAGCGCGTCCACTCGCTGTCCGGTGTGTCGAAAAAATCAACGTCGTTGTAGATCCCGAGGTTGTTCACCAGGATGTCGGCGCGCGGTTCGGCGACGAACAATTGCTCGGCGCCCTCGGCCGTGCCGAGGTCGGCGGTCAAACCGCGCAACTGCGCGTCCGGCACGCTCTGACGAATGCTCGCCAGCGCCTGATCCACCTTGGCCGTCTCGCGGCCGATCACCACCACCGTGGCGCCGGATAATGCCAGCGCCTTGCTGATGCCCAAGCCAATGCCAGCGGTGCTGCCGGTGACAATGGCCAGTTTTCCAGTCAGATCAATCTTCATGCTCAAACTCCTGTGAGGGGCAATGGCGCGCGCTCGGACACCAGTTGCGCGTCGCGCATCGCTTGCCAGAACGCGGCGGGAATTACCGCCGACAGCGCGGCCACATCTTCGGCAATCCGCTGCGGACGGCTGGAACCGGGAATCACTGCCGCCACCGCCGGATTGGCGAGGGAGAACTGCAACGCCGCTGCTTTGATGTCGACACCGTGGGCCGCCGCAATGCGCTTGATGTGCTCCACTTTGTTGATAATCGCCGGGCTGGCTTTCTGGTATTCGAAGTGCGCACCGCCGGCCAAAATGCCCGAACTGTAAGGACCACCGACCACGATCTCGACGTTTTGCGCCAGTGCCGCGTCCATCAAGCGTTGCAAGGCACGGTCGTGGTCGAGAAGAGTGTAGCGACCCGCCAGCAGAAAACCGTCCGGCTGTGCTTCGGTCAGATCAAGGGTCAGCTCGCAGGGTTCAACTTTGTTCACGCCCAGCCCCCAACCCTTGATCACGCCTTCTTCGCGCAACCGGGTGAGCACTTTAAAGGCGCCGGTACGGGCCTGGTTGAAGTACTCCAGCCACTGATCGCCGTAGAAATCTTGCGCGATGTCATGCACCCAGACGATATCGAGACGGTCGGTTTGCAGGCGCTTGAGGCTGTCTTCAATCGAGCGCATCGTCGCGTCGGCGCTGTAGTCGTTGACGATCTTGTTCGGCCGACCGTGTTCGAACACGCCGCTCTTTTCACCCAGATCACGGGCGGCGGCGTCTTCGACTTCATCCAGGATGACCCGGCCGACTTTGCTGCTCAGCACGTAGTCGTCGCGGTTGTACCGGGCCAATGCCGCACCCAGGCGAATTTCCGACAGGCCCGAACCGTAGAAAGGTGCAGTGTCGAAGTAGCGCACGCCGGCATCCCACGCGGCGTGCACCGTAGCCAGCGCCTCGTCTTCGGGAATCGCACGGAACATGTTGCCCAGTGGCGCCGTACCGAATCCCAGCGCGCCGGGCAGTTTGTCTTTCAAGCTCATGAGTCAATCCTCGTCAGTTCAATGGCCAGTTGCTTGACCGTTGAGCAGATCCTAGATTGCGATGATCGGACCGTCCAAGACATAATACGCAGCACTTGAGTCTCTATAGGTCTGACATGATCGACATTCGCCAATTGCGCTACTTCGTTGCCGTCGCCGAAGAAGAACACGTCGGTCGCGCCGCCGAACGTTTGCATATCTCCCAATCGCCGCTGAGCCGGCAGATCGCCCAGCTCGAAGAACGCTTGGGCCTGACCCTGTTCGAGCGCAGCCAACAACGCATCCGCCTGACCCGCGATGGCCAGACATTTCTCGCCGAAACCCGCGCTCTGCTGACCCACGCCAGCCGCCTCGAATCCCTCGGCAAGCGCCTCGGTCGCGGCGAAGAAGGCGGCTTGTGCATCGGCTACATCGAAAACGCGATGGACGCCGGCGTGCTGCCGAACGCCCTGCGCGTATTGCGCGTCGACCGGCCGAACGTGCACGTTGCGCTCTACAACCAGAGCTCCACCGAACAGCTCGAAGGCCTGCGCCAGCGCAGTCTCGACATCGCATTGGTCAGCGAACCACCGGCCGACGACGATCCCGATCTGCTGGGCTTTCAGGTGCTGGACGACCCGATGCTGCTGGCATTGCCCGAGCAGCATCCCCTCGCCCATCAGGCAACCCTGACCCCGGCCGACCTCGCCGATCAGGAGTGGATCGGCGTGCAGCACCACCAGAATGTCACCAACCGCCAAGACTTCGTCAGCGCCTGCATCCGCGCGGGGTTCACCCCGGACATCCGCATGGAAGCCACCGGCCCCTTCACTGCACTGGCGCTGGTGGCCTCGGGACTGGGCATCGCCATGATTCAGAAAGGCTTGAGCCGCAACGCACCGTCAGGGGTGGTCCTGCGGGAAGTGCCGTGGATTTGCTACACCAGACCGCTATGGGCCGCATGGCACCGGATCAATTTACGGCCATTGGTGGAGACATTCAGAAAAGTGCTGACCGAGCCCCAGTCGGCCAACTAGATGCTTCCCCCACGCACCGATTCGCTGTTGTGGCGAGGGGGCTTGCCCCCGTTCGGCGGCGCAGCCGTCGTCATCCATGTGCGTAAGGTCTGACTGTGGAACGGCGGCGTCTGGTTTTGGGGCTGCTTCGCAACCCAACGGGGGCAAGCCCCCTCGCCACGGGTTTGTCCTGGGTGTGCGTCAGGTCTGCGTTTATCTCGCCGCATTTAATTGCTGTTGTGGTTAGGAGCCTCACACCCGCGCACCGATGCCGTTGTGGCGAGGGGGCTTGCCCCCGTTCGGCGGCGCAGCCGTCGTCATCCATGCGCATAAGGTCTGACTGTGGAAACTGCGGTGTCTGGATTGGGGGCTGCTTCGCAACCCAACGGGGGCAAGCCCCCTCGCCACGCCGCTGATCGCGATCATTACGGAACTCCTGAGGATCGCCGCGCATCCTAACTAATGTAGGACTTCCCTTATGCTTCACGCTTTCGGAGGACTCCGTCATGCGCCGTCTTTTACTCATTTCTTCCCTGGTACTGTGTTTGCCGTTTGGTTCCGCGATGGCCAAGGTTGACGCGGGCGATGTTGCCACGTCAGTCGGGGTGTCTGCTTCGCTCTACTCGACGTTCAAAGACCACAAGCTGATGATCCCCGCCAAGGATGACGCCTCCAGCTTTATCGCCAGTGGCGGCACCATCCGGGGCGTTTATCTGGAATCGGTCCTCAAGCAGATCCGTCAGGACAACCCAGGCTTGAACGCCACGGACGAAGATCTGGCGACAGCGATCCTGGTTCAGGAAAGTGCTGCGGGTCAATGAGGCCATTGCTTCGACGGATGCTGGGGAGATAGCCGCACTGGCGGGCTCACACTGATTCTGTAGGGGCTTGGCTTGCCGTCGACGGCGACCAGATCATTCGACATCAAGGTTGAATGTGACGGCCCCTTCGCGAGCAAGCTCGCTCCCACAGTTAAATTCGGTTGAGGCTGAGTTGGCCGTCGGGGCTGACTTCGGTGATGACGGTCTCATAGCTGGCCAGCGTCGCATGCAGCGTCTGGATTGGATGCTCATGGGTCGAGGTGATCACCACCAAGTCAGCACCCGCCGCCTCCGCTGCCTGAATCCCGACGGTCGCGTCTTCAAAAATCAGGCAATCCTCCACGTCGACACCCAAGCGCCTTGCAGCCAGTTGATACCCGGCAGGATCGGGTTTGCCCGCGCTGACGTCCTCGGCGGTGACCATCACTTCAGGTTCCGGAACGCCCGCCGCCGCCATTCGGCGCAACGCCAATGCCCTCGGCGCAGACGTCACGATTGCCCATTGGCCGGGCGCAAGACTCTTGAGGAAATTCGCCGCACCAGGCACCTCGACAATGCCTTCTACGTCGTTGATCTCCGCTTGGGTCACCCACGCGGCTTCAGCCTCGGCATCCACGCCCGGCAAGCCTTGACGGTTCACCGTATCAATGGCGCGGGCACCGTGAATGGTCGGCAGGAAGGTCGCGACATCCACCCCGTGACGCAAGGCCCATCGGGTCCAGATCCGTTCGGCGGCAGCAATCGAGTTGAGGACAGTGCCGTCCATATCGAACAGAAACGCGCGGTAGGGAGTATTGAAAACGGTTTTGTTGGCAGGCAAGGATCAACTTCCTTCGAGTATCAGGCGGGTCAAACACTGTACACGAGGCTACAGCGGACGCGACTTCAACGCGCCATCCACACAGTCGAGCAATTGCCCGATGGCCCAGGGTTTCTTGATGAAGGAGACCGGATGCCTCACACCCGAGGTTTCCGGGGTTTCGAAGCCGGACATGATCATGATCGGCTTTTCCGGCCAGCGGTCGCCGAACTGGTTGGCCAGATCCGCACCATTGAGCTTGCCGGGCATGGTGATATCGGTGAGCAACAACCGCACATCATTAGCGTGCTGTTCCAGATAAACCGATGCCGCATCCGCACTGGCTTGCGAAATAACGACAAACCCTTCGTCCTGAAGAATTTCGCAGAGAAACTCCAGAATCAGCGGGTCATCCTCAACGACAAGAATCAACCCGCCAGGAAGGTGCTCGCCCGCTGTCGTTAATGGACTCATGACTTTGCCACTCCCTGATTGCCTAATGATTTCGCGGGTGAACTCCGCTGCTTATCAACTATGAGCAGCGGACTTCGCGGAAATTCATTTTTGATACAACCAAGGGTGAAATCAGGCGCCGCACTGCGCAGAAGCGGCGCCTGTGTGTCAGGTCGAAGTCTCGAAAAACGGTGTGAGGTTACTGCGACATGGCATCTTTTTTCATGCTGTCTTTGGACATTGCATCCTTTTTCATCGAGTCCTTGCTCATGGCGTCTTTGGACATGCTGTCTTTTTTCATCGTGTCCTTGGACATCGCGTCCTTTTTCATCGTGTCTTTCTTCATGGCATCTTTGGACATGGCGTCTTTACTCATCGAATCTTTGCTCATGCTGTCATTGCTCATGGTGTCAGCGGCAAAAACGCTGGTGGCGCCCACGGCGAGGAACAGGGACAGAACAACGGTGGTCAGCTTTTTCATGATGAAACTCCAGTAGCTAAGGTTGCAATTGAACGCAGCGTCAGCTGCGCGGTGAAATGGCCAAGTGTCGTCAGCTACCGCCGAACCAGTTGTAGCCCTGGTCTTCCCAGTAGCCGCCGCTGTAGGTGTTGCTGACGAAAATCGCCTGAATGTGTTTGGGATTCTTGTAGCCCAGCTTGGTGGGCATGCGCAGCTTCATCGGGAAGCCGTACTCGCGTGGCAGCACCGCGCCGTCATAGGTCAGGGCCAGCAAGGTCTGCGCATGCAGGGCCGTGGCCATGTCGATGCTGGTGTAGTAATCGTCGGCGCATTTGAAGCCGACATACTTGGCGTCCGTGTCGGCACCGACCCGTTTCAGGAAGTCGCTGAACCGCACCCCGCCCCAGCGCCCGATCGCGCTCCAGCCTTCGACGCAGATGTGCCGGGTGATTTGATCGGTCTGGGCCATGGCGCGCAGTTCTTCGAGGCGCCAGCTGCGTTTGTCGGCAACCAAGCCGGTCACTTCCAGTCGATAACTGTCTTCCTCCACCGTCGGTGCATCGTCGATGCCGTAAAAGGCATTGAACGGAAACGGCCGGGTGATCATCGATTCGGCATAGGTCGGCGCGAGTGCGTCGGGGTTGAACAGCCAGCCCTGCACCCGATCGTTGAAGCGCGACATGGACGACAGCGCGGTATCGACGCTGTCGTTGTCGGTGATGTTGCAGCCGGACAACATGGCCACGCCGCCGAGGGTCAGGCTGCGCATCAGGAACGCGCGACGTGAGCGGTCTTCGATCTGCGGCGCGAGGATTTTTCGGGCGTCGGTCAGGATGGACGTCTCGTCCAGCCCGGCCCCTTGAATGCGCTTTTTCATACGTGCTCCTTGCGACCGACAAGCATGGCCAACAGTGTTTTGGGAACCAGCGCGACCATCACCAAGTGCACCGCCACGAAGGCCATCAACAGCGCCATCGCGATGAAATGCACATGGCGCGCCGTGTCGTAACCACCGAGCAATTCGCGCAACAGAGGAAACTGCACCGACTTCCACAACACCAGCCCGGACACCACCAGCAGCGTGATATCGACCATCACAAACAGGTACGCCAGCCGTTGCACCTGGTTGTAATGACTTAGGTCGGCATGCCCCAGCCGGCCGCGCAATGCCAACCACACGTCGCGGAAAACACCTTTGGGCGACACCGGAAAGAAGCGCCGTGACAGGCGGCCACTGCTGATATTGACGAGCAGATAGATGAGGCCGTTGATGGCGAGGAACCACATCGCCGCGAAATGCCATTGCAAGGCACCACCGAGCCAGCCACCCAGCGTGATCCCCTTGGGGAAGCTGAAATCGTAAAGCGGCGAAGCGTTGTAGATGCGCCAACCGCTGGTGACCATGACCAATACCGCCAGGGCGTTCAGCCAATGGGTCAACCGTAACCAGCGCGGGTGAGTGCTGGCCGAGGCCGAAGCAGGACGTTGCGACATGATGGAGCTCCCGGCGGTTGTGGTTATTCGTTGGCGCCGAGTATGGGAGGCGATTGATCGCCAAATCCTCACGCAAAGTTAAATTAATCGTGATAACTGGCGACGTCTGGCAGCGATGCCTGGCTGGCAAATGTGGTTAAAATGCCGCCCTCTTCAATTGCCGACGCTGCCCGATGAACTCAGACGCCCTCTCCACCCTGCACACTCATTTGCTGAAGGAACTGGCAGTGGCGCCCGCGCAAGCCCGCCGTTTGTTCCACGGCCGCGGTCGATGCTGGCCGGGACTGGAGCAGTTGACGGTCGACTGGCTGCAAGGCGTGGTGCTGGTGGCGCTGTTCAAAGAACCTGAAGCGTCGCAGTTGGAAGACTTGAAACATCGGCTGCTACAGATCACGCAATCGTCCGAATGGAAACACTGCGGCGCGCACACCTTGCTGTTGCAACATCGTTACCTGC
>NZ_JBNNWE010000027.1:0-62759 GCF_050280905.1 Pseudomonas sp. NPDC086278 | reverse complement strand
TTGGACGTATGGTTTCATTAAACCAACGCTCAAGTACCAGTACACCCAGTACCAACTGGATCTGGACAGCATCGGTAAAAACCAGATTGCTGCGCCGACATGTTCAGACCTCTCTTCGTATTTATTGGCACGCGTTACACCCGTGCAAAGCGTCGCAATCATTTTGTGTCGTTCATTTCCCTGACTTCAATGATCGGACTCGCCCTCGGCGTGGTCGTGATGATTGTCGTGCTGTCGGTGATGAACGGCTTCGATCATGAGATGCGCACCCGTGTGCTGGGCATGGTGCCCCACGCGACCATCGAGTCCGGTGAACCGATCAGCGACTGGCAAAGCCTGGCCGCCAAGGTCAAGCAAAACCCGCAGGTGACGGCCGTTGCGCCTTTTACCCAGATGCAGGGTTTGCTGACCAACAACGGCAAAGTGTCCAAAGTGCTGCTCAATGGCATCGACCCGGCGCTGGAGCGCAATGTTTCGATCATTGATCACTTCATGCAGCAGGGCAAACTCGACGACCTGACGCCGGGCAGTTTCGGCATCGTCATCGGCGACAAGGCCGCCGCCAAACTTGGCGTGGTCATCGGCGACAAGCTGACGTTTGTCGCGCCGGAAGTCACCGTGACCCCGGCCGGCATGTTTCCGCGCATGAAGCGCTTTACCGTGGTCGGCATCTTCCACGTCGGCGCCGGCGAGCTGGACGGCTACCTCGGCGTGACCAACCTGCAGGACCTGGCGAAGCTGCATCGCTGGAAGCCGGATCAGGTCCAGGGCCTTCGCCTGAAGTTCGACGACCTGTTCCAGGCGCCACGCACCGCGTGGAATATCGCCCAGCAACTCGGTGAAGATCATTACTACGCCCGCGACTGGACCCGCACCCACGGCAATCTGTATCAGGCCATTCGCATGGAAAAAGCCATGATCGGCCTGCTGTTACTGCTGATTGTTGCCGTGGCCGCGTTCAATATCATTTCCACGCTGGTGATGGTGGTGAACGACAAGAAGAGCGACATCGCGATTCTGCGCACCCTCGGTGCCACGCCACGGACGATCATGGCGATCTTCATGGTGCAAGGCACGGTCATTGGCGTGGTCGGTACGCTGATCGGCGCCGTAGTCGGGATCTTCGCCGCGTTGAACGTCAGCGCCGCGATCTCGGCCCTCGAAGGGTTGATCGGGCATAAATTCCTGAATGCCGACGTCTATTTCATCGATTACCTGCCGTCGCAAGTGCAGAGCCAGGACGTGTTGATGGTCTGCGCCGCCGCGTTGGTCCTGAGTTTCCTCGCCACCCTGTATCCAGCCTGGCGTGCCGCGCGCACCCAGCCTGCGGAGGCGCTACGTTATGAGTGAGTTGGGCATGAGTGATAAAGCAATCTTGAGCTGCCGCGACCTGGGCAAATCCTACGAGGAAGGTCCGGAATCGGTAGAGGTTCTGGCCGGTCTGCAACTGGAACTGCATCCGGGCGAGCGCGTAGCGATTGTCGGCACGTCGGGTTCGGGCAAAAGTACCTTGCTCAACCTGTTGGGTGGCCTCGACACGCCAACCAAGGGCAGTGTCTGGCTCGACGGCGAAGAGTTGTCGGCCCTGAGCGAGAAGAATCGCGGCTTGCTGCGCAACCGTTCCCTCGGCTTCGTGTACCAGTTCCACCATTTGTTGCCGGAATTCACCGCGCTGGAAAACGTCTGCATGCCGCTGCTGATCGGCAAGACGGCGATCCCTGAAGCACGTCAGCGTGCAACGGCGTTGCTGGAGCGGGTAGGGCTGGGCCATCGCCTGGAGCACAAGCCGTCCGAGTTGTCCGGTGGTGAACGCCAGCGCGTGGCGATTGCCCGGGCACTGGTGAACAAACCCGGCCTGGTGATGCTCGACGAGCCGACCGGCAACCTCGATTCGCACACTGCCCAGGGCATTCAGGACTTGATGCTGGAACTCAGCACCTCGATGCGCACTGCGTTCCTGGTGGTGACCCACGACATGAACCTGGCTCGCCAGATGGATCGCGTCCTGCATTTGCAGGAAGGTCGCCTGACGCCCATCTGATTGACCAAGCCCGGCGCACTGAAGGGTGCGTCGGGTCTTTTATTTTTATACGGTGCCCAGCGAATGTTCAGACCGTTATCGATCTTCATCGGCATGCGCTATACCCGCGCCAAGCGCCGCAATCGCTTTGTTTCCTTCATCTCGATGACGTCGATGATCGGCCTCGCCCTTGGCGTGCTGGCGATGATCGTGGTGCTGTCGGTGATGAACGGCTTCCAGCGTGAAATGAGCTCGCGCATCCTCGGCATGGTGCCGCACGCGACCATCGTCGGCGTGAACCCGATTGATGACTGGCAGCCCGTCGCCGCCGCGGCGATGAAAAATCCGCAAGTGACCGCCGCCGTGCCGTTCACCGAGATGGAAGGCATGCTGTCCTACAAGGGCTCGATGCAGCCGATCCAGGTCAGCGGTATCGATCCGGCTCAGGAAGGCAAGGTCTCGATTGTTGCCCAGCACATCGTTCAGGGGCGTCTCGATGCCTTGAAGCCGGGGGAGTTTGGCGTCGTGGTCGGTGAAATCACCGCGCGACGCTTCCGCTTGAACGTCGGCGATAAAATCACCCTGATCGTGCCGGAAGTCAGCACTGCACCGGGTGGCATCACCCCGCGCATGCAGCGCCTGAACGTGGTGGGCGTGTTCAAGGTCGGTGCGGAACTGGACGGTTCCATGGCGCTGATCCACATGGCCGACGCCGCGCAGATGCAGCACTGGCAGCCGAATCAGGTGCAGAGCGTGCGCCTGGCCGTGAAAGACCTGTACGCCGCGCCGAAAGTGTCGAGCGACATTGCCAGCGGTTTGGGCGCCGAGTACACCGCTGACGACTGGACCCATACCCAAGGCAGCCTGTTCAGCGCCATGAAAATGGAAAAAACCATGATCGGCCTGCTGTTGCTGATGATCGTTGCCGTGGCGGCGTTCAACATCATCGCGACGTTGATCATGGTGGTGAACGACAAGGGCGCAGACATTGCGATCCTGCGCACCATCGGCGCTACGCCGCGGCAGATCATGGCGATCTTCATGGTGCAAGGCACGGTCATCGGGATTGTCGGCACCTTGATCGGCGGCGTGCTCGGCGTGATTGCCGCGCTGAATGTCAGCGAGCTGGTGGGGTGGCTGGAGCGCGTGAGCGGCCAGCATATCTTCAGTTCCGATGTGTATTTCGTCAGCAACTTGCCGTCGCAATTGCAGGGCGGGGACGTGGTGTTGATTTGCTCTGCGGGGTTCATCTTGAGCTTCCTTGCCACGGTTTACCCGGCGTGGCGCGCGGCGAAGATCGAGCCGGCTCACGCGTTGCGGTATTCGTAAGCCGCTACACCGCTTTCGTCGGATCGCCGCCCGGAGCAAGCCCCCTCCCACATGGGATCTGAGTTGATCACAAATCTGTGGCTCAACTCAGATCCCATGTGGGAGCGGGCTTGCTCGCGAAGGGACCGCCCCTGCCGCCCTCAATCCCCCTTCGGCAACTCAATCAAAAACCGCGTCCACCCATCAGCCGATTCGCAACGGATCTGCCCGCCATGGGCACGAATGATCGACTGGATAATCGCCAACCCCAACCCCGCATGTTCACTGCTGCCTTCGTGGCGTGCCGGATCGGCCCGATAGAAGCGGTCGAACAAACGCGGCAATAGCGCCTCATCAATCCCGTCTCCACTGTTTTCAACCGTCAGGCTCAAACGTTTGGGCTGATCGACAATCCGCACCCGAACCTCCCCAGCGGCCGGCGTAAACCGCAACGCGTTATCCAGCAGATTGGACAGTGCCCGGCGCAACATGCTGCGGTCGCCCTCTATCCGCGCCGTGCCCTTACGGCTCAACGTCACGTGGGCGTCCTCGGCCAGCGGCGCGAAGAACTCCAGCAACAGATCCACTTCATCCGCCAGTTCCAGTGGCTCGCGCCGGGGCATCAGTAACCCATGATCAGCCTTGGCCAGGTACAACATGTCGTTGACCAGTTGCGCCATCCATTGCAGTTCTTCGAGGTTGCTGTGCAGCGCTTCGCGGTAATCCTCGAGGGGGCGAGGGCGGGTGAGAGTGACTTGGGTGTGGGTCAGCAAGTTCGACAATGGTGTGCGCAGCTCATGCGCAATGTCGGCCGAGAATGCCGAGAGCCGTTGAAAAGAGTCGTCGAGACGTCCGAGCATGGCGTTGAAGTTGTGGGCCAATTCCGTGAGTTCAGCCGGCATATTCTCTTCGGGCAGTCGGGCATTCAGTGATTGCGCAGACACGCCGCTGGCGATTGCACTCATGCGCCGCAATGGGCGCAAGCCACTGCGTGCCGCCCAGGCCCCGAGCAGGGCAGTGGCCAGGGCGGACAAACCAACGGTGAGCCAGATCAAATGCTGCATGCGCTGCAGGAAGTGCTGGTGATGGGTGATGTCGAGCAGCAAGGTCAGTTGCGGCGAGTCAGGTTGGTCGACAAACAGCGGCGCATTCAGCACGCGATAATCGGTGCCGTCATCATTCAGCGTCGACACACCTGGTGTTTGCGGGAGTTTTGCCGGCAGGCGTGCCGAACTGTCGTACCAGCGTTGGCCGTCGCTGCCGGTAATGCGTAACGACAGATCCGCTTGGCGGCTCAATTCATCCGCCAGTCTGATCTCACTGTCACTCGACTGAACGTCGCGCAGCGCCCGGCGCAGCCCAATCAACTGGCTATCCAGCAATTGCTGATCAAGCTCGACAAAATGCGCCTCGCTCGCGCGGCTGAACAGCACGCCCGCGAACAGCGACACCACCGCGGTGCACCCGGCAAACAGCAGCGCGAGACGGCTACTCAACGACAGGCGACGCATCAGGCAGGGCGCTCTTCAAGGACATAGCCCATGCCGCGCACGGTATGGATCAGCTTGTTCGGGAAGTCGTCGTCGATCTTCAGGCGCAAGCGGCGGATTGCGACTTCGATGACGTTGGTGTCGCTGTCGAAATTCATGTCCCACACTTGTGAGGCGATCAGCGATTTGGGCAGAACTTCACCCTGGCGGCGCAGGAGCATTTCCAGCAAGGCGAATTCCTTGGCGGTCAGGTCGATGCGCTGCGCGTTGCGCTCGACCCGGCGGCGGATCAGATCCAGGCGCAAATCCGCGAGTTGCAGGCTGGTTTCCTGTGGCGTGACGTTGCCGCGACGCAGCAGGCTTCGAACCCGGGCCAGCAGTTCGGAGAAAGCGAACGGCTTGACCAGATAGTCGTCAGCGCCGAGTTCGAGGCCGTGAACCCTGTCCTCCACAGCGTCTCGCGCCGTCAGAAAAAGTACTGGAAGGTCCAGGCCGGCACTGCGTACGGCCTGCAAAATCTGCCAGCCATCGCGACCTGGCAGCATCACGTCGAGGATCAATAGCGCGTATTCACCGCTCAACGCCAATTGTTGGCCGCTGTTGCCGTCGGCGACCAGTTCCGTGTTGAAACCGGCTTCGGTCAAGCCTTGGCGCAAATAATGGCCGGTTTTCGGTTGGTCTTCGACGATCAGCAGTTTCATGGTCAACTCGGGCAAATGGAACGGACGCTTTATACCGTGGGCAGCGCAGAGACAGGCCAACCTGACAAAGTTGTAATCTGGCTGTCAGTTTGCGGGCAGTGGCAGCAGTTTAGAGTTTTCCACAGGCTGAACCTTATCTTGTTGGAGTACGACTATGTTTTTGCGCAAATCGCTGATGCGGGCCATGTGTTTGCTGGCGCTGAGTTCGCCGGTGTGGGCAGCGCCCGCGCACCTGTTCGATTTTGGCCAGCCGGCCCCGGCGGCCAAGGCTGGGCGCACTGTCGAGGTGGTCATGGGCGATATGTCGTTTACGCCGAAGGCCATCGACATCAAGGCTGGTGAGACCGTTCGTTTTCTGTTGGTGAATAAAGGCCGGTTGCTGCACGAATTCAACCTCGGCGACGCCGCGATGCACGCCCGGCACCAGCAGGAAATGCTGGAGATGCAGCAAAGCGGCCTGCTGACGCCGACAGGCATGAAGGCAATGGACCACGCGGCGATGGCTGGAATGGATCACGGTATGAAGCATGACGACCCGAACAGCGTGCTGGTCGAACCCGGTAAAACCGCTGAATTGACCTGGACCTTCACCAAGGCGACCAGCCTTGAATTTGCCTGCAACATACCCGGCCATTATCAGGCGGGCATGGTCGGCAAGTTGACGGTCAGTCAGTAAGCACTCAAAGGCAGACGCAAAGGCTGATAGAATCCGCTGATTCTTCAGTCAGGTTTCCGCCATGCATCCCGCAGCCGAACACTCGCCGCTGGGCAAATCCAGCGAATACATCGCCACCTACACGCCGTCCTTGCTGTTCCCGATTCCGCGCGCCGCGAAATGGGCCGAGCTAGGCTTGACGGCTGAAACCCTGCCTTATAAAGGCGTGGATTTCTGGAACTGCTTCGAGCTGTCCTGGCTCTTGCCGTCCGGCAAGCCGGTGGTGGCGATTGGCGAGTTCAGCATTGCGGCGGACTCGCCGAACATCATCGAGTCGAAGTCGTTCAAGCTGTACTTGAACTCGCTGAATCAGACGCCGTTTGCCGATACCGCGAGCCTTGAAGCCACGCTGGTGAAGGACTTGTCGGCTGCTGCGGGCAAACCGGTTGGCGTGCGCATTCGCAGTCTGAAAGATGTCGAGGCGCAAGGCGTCGTGGCGCTACCTGGCGTGTGCATTGACGATCTGGATATCAGCGTCAGCAACTATGAGCATCCGCGTCCGGAACTGCTGCGTTGCGATGAATCGCGCATTGTTGAAGAGAGCGTGCACAGTCATTTGCTCAAATCCAACTGCCCGGTCACCAGTCAGCCAGACTGGGGCAGCGTGGCGGTGGAATACCGGGGCGCGGCGCTGGATCACGCCAGTTTGCTGGAGTACCTCGTCAGCTTCCGCCAGCACTCGGACTTCCATGAACAATGCGTGGAGCGGATCTTTCTCGATCTGCAACGGTTGTTGAAACCGGAGAAATTGACGGTGTATGCGCGTTATGTGCGTCGCGGGGGGCTGGACATCAATCCGTATCGCAGCACTGAAACCGTTCAATTGCCAAACCATCGCCTGGTCCGCCAATAAAGCTCCAATGTGGGAGCGGGCTTGCTCGCGAAGAGGTCGTCAAATTCAACCTCAATGGTGACTGACATTCTGCCTTCGCGAGCAAGCCCGCTCCCACAAGGGACTGCGTTCCAGGTCGCCGACATTAAAAAGCCCCGCTATCGCTAGCGGGGCTTTTTTTGCCTCTGGCGAGGTTCAGATCCCGATATTGCCCAGTGTCTGCACGATGTTGCGCAAGGTGCCGGCAATGGCGGGGTGTTCCAGTTCAAAACGTTCGACGGCCAGGTTGACACCGTCAGCCAGGTTGGAATCCTTGGTTTTGGTTTCCAGTTCAAGCTCAAGTTCGATCTGTTGCATCAGCGCGTGGAGGTCTTCGCGCTCGGCTTCGGACAGCGGTGGATTCTGTTCCAGTTGCTCGCGCAGAGTGTTGAGCTGTTGTTGCAGTTCGCGGGCAGGCATGGCGTTCTTCCTTTTATCGATAGGCACTGGCATAGACCGCAGCAGCGCGCCAAAGGTCTATGGCTGACCTTTAGATTAATCCACTCGCGTGGAACGTGCATGATCTCGATCAGGGCTTTTCGCCCTTGAGCCGGCGCAGGCTGATATCGGCCAGGCAGGTGTCGAGGTCGCCCAGGTGATCGATGACCGAATGCACCCCAAGACTGAATAACTGCACCGTCGCCTTGCCGCGCAGATGCTCGCGCTCCTTGTGGCTTAACGCGTGCCATTCACTGGGAGCGAGGCCACAGAGTGAGCCGCAGGACGCCAGGCCGACGGTCCATAGCCCGGCGTTCAACCCCGATTGCAGCAAGCGTGGCTCTCCGCTCACCAGCACGCAGCCGTCCAACTGGTCGACATTTAGCGCCATCAGCGCTCGCCAGCAAGCGTTCGGCGACGGCCAAGGATTGTTTGTTGCAAGTTGTTGCGAGGATGTGATCCACGCTGGCAATGAAGCGGCCAACGGCTGGGTGAGGGCGGCGGGCAGTTCGTCGAGCCAGGCGCACGGAATCTGCTGGCGTTGCAAGCTGCTCAGACTGTCCAGCGCGCCGGGCGTGGCCTCGGCGTGCTCGGCGCTATGAGCACCTTGCTGGCGCGTACGGGCGCCGAAATCCACCAGGCAACCGGTGAGGCCGAACAGCACCGCGGTCAGGCTGGGTGCAGCAAGGGGCATGTTTTCGGCGCGCGGCATGTCAACGTCCCTGAAATAACCTCAAGGCTAAGCGCGGCGGGTGACAGTTGAGTGACACTGATGTGAATCGCCAGTGCTCATGATGAATCAGCAGCAGGCCTTTGCGGACGATGCTGCCTAAACCCGCTTTTCCGTCTTATACTAGCCAGCTTAACGCCCGGGCCAAGCGCTCGTGCCAGTACAGTCCAAGGAGTTTTTCTATGCGCTGGAGCAATCATCTCGCTCAGCTATGTGTGTGTGCCAGCGTGTTGCTGGTTCCGTTTGCAGCTCAGGCTGCCTCGGAAGAAGACCCTTGGGAAAGCGTTAACCGTCCGATCTACCAGTTCAACGATGTCGTCGACACCTATGCGCTGAAGCCTTTGGCTCAGGGGTATGAGTTCGTGACGCCGCAGTTCCTGGAAGACGGCATCCACAACATGTTTCGCAATGTCGGCGATGTCACCAACCTTGTGAACAACATCTTGCAGGCCAAACCGACCGCCGCGGGCACCGATACCGCACGTATCCTCTTCAACACCACGTTTGGCCTGCTGGGCTTCTTCGACGTCGGTACCAAGATGGGCCTGCAACGCAGCGATGAAGACTTCGGCCAGACCCTTGGCCATTGGGGCGTCGGCAGCGGTCCTTACGTGATGCTGCCGCTGTTGGGCCCAAGTACCTTGCGGGATGCGCCCTCCAAGATCGTCGACGGCTACACCGGCCCGTACCCCTACATCAACGACGTGCCCGTGCGTAACTCGGTCTTCGGCCTGAATATCGTCGACACCCGAGCCAGCCTGTTGTCGGCCGAGAAGCTGATCAATGGCGACAAGTACATCTTCATCCGCAATGCGTACTTGCAGAACCGCGAATTCAAAGTGAAAGATGGTCAGGTCGAAGACGATTTTTGATCTCGACCGGTAAAACAAGGAAGGCGGCCATTTGGCCGCCTTTCTTGGTATTGGATTCTGCTTATTTCATCTTCAAGATTGTAAGCCCGAGTTTCTGACTGTGGTTGTCCTGCGCCTTCACCCACACGACTTCGGTATCGGCCTCAAGGCCTTTTAGCGCGGCATGATCGGAATCGATGCGCACGCTGAGCCGGTCGCCAATCTTGAACGAGCGCGGCGCTTCTACCTGCATCCCGCTGCTGGAAAGGTCGATACAGACGGCTGGAACCTCGTCACCTTCGTGAATCAGCGACACATCGGCATCAACCCGCATGCGGATGAAATCGCGCTTTTCGCTGTAGTCCCGATCGTTTTGACTCATGGGCTTCATCCTTCCATTGGGTTACGGTTTTGCCTGTTCTTATAACTCCCGGTGATTTCACAAGTAAAGACGTCAAGCGACCATCGGCGTGAGCTTGAAACGCCCCGCGGATGGGAGTACCGTCTGCGCCTTAGAAGGGCACCTCTGATGTACGTGTGAATAGGGCTAACGCTCGAAAACGGTGCAATAGAGAGGCTAGAAAGCGAATCCAGTAGCGTGAGCGGGGTTGAAAACCCGGCCTGCTACGCCAACCTAATTCTGGCGCCGTTTGCCCACATGCCAAAAACCAGTGCCACGCTGCTGATAATCGATGATGACGAAGTAGTGCGTGCGAGCCTCGCGGCCTACTTGGAAGACAGTGGTTTCAGTGTCCTGCAGGCCAGCAACGGCCAGCAGGGTCTTCAGGTATTCGAGCAAGACAAGCCCGACCTGGTCATCTGCGATCTACGCATGCCGCAGATGGGCGGACTCGAACTCATTCGCCAGGTGACCGAACGATCCCCGCAAACGCCGGTGATCGTGGTGTCGGGTGCCGGTGTGATGAACGACGCCGTCGAAGCCCTGCGCCTCGGTGCGGCGGATTACCTGATCAAGCCTCTCGAAGATCTGGCGGTGCTCGAGCATTCTGTTCGCCGAGCCCTGGATCGCGCGCGCCTGCTGCTGGAAAACCAGCGCTACCGCGAGAAGCTGGAAAAGGCCAACCGAGAGCTCGCTGCCAGCCTGAACCTGCTCCAGGAAGACCAGAACGCCGGTCGCCAGGTGCAGATGAACATGCTGCCGGTCAGTCCCTGGACCATCGACGAGTTCCAGTTTGCACACCAGATCATCCCGTCGCTGTACCTGTCGGGTGATTTCGTTGACTACTTTCGGGTCGACGAGCGTCGGGTAGCGTTCTACCTGGCCGATGTTTCCGGGCATGGCGCCTCTTCAGCCTTTGTTACCGTGCTGTTGAAATTCATGACCACGCGCCTGTTGTTCGAATCCAAGCGCAGTGGCACGTTGCCGGAGTTCAAGCCTTCCGAGGTCCTTGGTCATATCAACCGGGGCCTGATCAGTTGTAAGCTGGGTAAACACGTCACAATGGTCGGTGGAGTCATCGACGAGGAGACAGGTTTGTTGACCTATAGCATCGGCGGTCATCTGCCGTTGCCTGTGTTGTACACGCCAGACAGTGTGCGTTATCTGGAAGGGCGTGGTCTGCCGGTGGGCCTCTTCAATGAAGCGACCTACGAAGATCACGTGCTGGAGCTGCCGCTGACGTTCAGCCTGACGCTGATGTCTGACGGCATTCTGGACCTCTTGCCAGAACCTACACTCAAAGAGAAAGAAGCGGCTTTGCCCCAGCGGGTCAAGGCAGCGGGCGGCAGCCTGGATGGTCTGCGGCAGGTTTTTGGATTGGCCACGCTAGGGGAGATGCCGGATGATATCGCCCTGTTGGTGTTGAGCAGGAATATTTAATGAGTACCGGTAGAATCCAGTTCGCCGAGCAGGACGGCACCTTCGTCCTCAAGTTTGTCGGTGAAGTCCGCCTGACCCTGTGTTCGGCGTTGGATGCGACTATTGAGCGGATCTTCACCGCGTTGAATTTCAACGCGATCGTGATCGACCTGACCGAAACCCGCAGTATTGACAGCACAACGCTTGGCCTGCTGGCCAAACTGTCGATTCTGTCGCGGCAAAAGGTCGGCCTGTTACCGACCGTCGTTACCACCCACGAAGACATCACCCGTCTGCTGCAATCCATGGGGTTCGAGCAAGTCTTCAACATCGTTGACCGTCCGATCCCGTGCCCTGAGTGCCTGACCGACCTGCCAGACCAGGACCAGTCCGAAGAAGTGGTGCGGATCAAAGTCCTCGAAGCACACAAAATCCTCATGGGCCTGAACGATTCGAATCGTGAAGCGTTTCACGATCTGGTGAATGCACTCGAGCGTCATTGATCTTGCGCAATTTCGGTAGGAGCAAGCCCGCCCCCGCATGGGTGATGCGCTAAATCCTCCTCGCACAAAAAAGGGCGAACCCATCAAGGTTCGCCCTTTTTGCATTGCCTCTGAATCTAGATCACAGCTTGGCTTGCAGCAGCGCCTCCAGCTTCTCCTGGTCCCGAGCAAACTGACGAATACCCTCGGCCAGTTTCTCGGTCGCCATCGCATCTTCGTTGGACAACCAACGGAACTGCGCTTCATTCAGGCTCAAACGCGCTTCTCCGGCATGACCCGGAGCTAACTTGCGCTCCAGCTTGCCAGTGTCCGCCGCCAGTTTCTCCAGCAACTCAGGGCTGATCGTCAGGCGATCACACCCGGCCAACTGCTCGATCTGATTCAGATTACGGAAGCTCGCGCCCATGACCACGGTCTTGTAGTCATTGGCTTTGTAGTAGTTGTAGATGCGCGTCACCGACTGCACGCCCGGATCATCCGCGCCGGTGTAGTCGTTGCCGTTGGCCTTCTTGTACCAGTCGTAAATCCGGCCCACGAACGGCGAAATCAGGAAAACCCCTGCGTCCGCACACGCGGCGGCCTGGGCGAATGAGAACAGCAGCGTCAGGTTGGTCTGAATGCCTTCTTTTTCGAGCTTTTCAGCGGCGCGAATGCCTTCCCAGGTGGAGGCGATCTTGATCAGTACGCGGTCGCGGCCAATACCGGCCTTGTCGTACAGCTCGATCAGACGGTGCGCGCGCTTCAACACCGCGTCGGTGTCGAACGACAGGCGCGCATCCACTTCAGTGGAAATACGCCCTGGTACAACCTTCAGAATCTCTTGCCCTACCGCAACACCGAAACGGTCGCTGGCCAGGCCCACATCGCCCTTGCAGTCGTGAACGCATGCGTTCAGCAACTCGGCGTAGCCGGAAATGGCCGCGGCTTTGAGCAGCAGGGAAGGGTTGGTGGTAGCGTCAACGGGTTTGACGCGGGCGATCGCTTCGAAGTCGCCGGTGTCGGCAACTACGGTGGTCATTTGTTTGAGTTGTTCCAGCTTGGAAGTCATGGGCGTGCTCTGTCCTGTGGGTCTGGTGACATTACCCGAGCGCTGACAGCCGCTCAAGGGCGCGTGTGCGTATGGAAGGCCTCAGTGGCAACAACCTGAAAACGGCTGTTTGAAAGGCGAGGCGCGGTGTCGGTAAATACGATGCCAATTCGGCGAACAGGTTCAAAGCAACTGACCGTTGACGCTCCCATTCAGCCTGTCGTTGCTGAGCGGCAGACCGGCGAGGGTGTTCGCCTGTTGTCATTGCTGAGCTTTCAGCAGAGTCTTGACCGCCAGTTCTGCCGGTTTTGGTTGACCATCCGCCGTCAGCAGCCCGAAATTTCTCTCCCGCTCATTGGCGCCCGAATCACTGTTCTTCCACTCATAAAGTGAAGTAAGCGCGACGTTCAGTTTCTGGACATCGGCGATGAACGTGCTGACTTGGCTGGCTTGTCCCTGGACCCCACCTTTAGACGCTAGCGACGGTACCCCCCACTCAGTGATGACCCCCGGTAAATGGAAGGTTTGTTGAATGAACGCTTGAGCATTGCTGATCTGCTCGCCGGACAAGCCATAGGGATGGTAGGAAATCGCGCTGAGGCATTTGGGGTGTTCGCTGACAATCTTGTTCAGCGCCACGGTAGATGCAGTCCCCGCGCTTGGCGCTTTCGCGAAGCCAAAGCCGATCAATGGCGTCTGTTGCGCGTCTTGTCCGAGCGACTGGCACATGGCGCTCATGAACGGAACAAAGGTCGTCTCGAAGTTGCCGGTCGGCCAATACTTTTCCAGGTCCGGCTCATTCCATATTTCAATCGCGACCAACTGTGTCCTGTAGGACCGCTCAAGGACGGACACCGAATGGGCGAACGTTTCGCCTGCGGCCGCCAGTTCACGGGTGCCGCTGGGCGCAGTTGTCAGTGCGGCGGTCGAGCGCAAGGTCATCAGCACCGGCAATCCGGCGGACCTGGCAGCGGCAAAGGCGTCGCTGATCTGTTTCTGATACGCCGAGCGCTCCAGGCTGTTGGTCCATACGCCAAAACGCACGAAGCCGAAATCCGCCGCTTTGATCTGCTCGGCGTCGGTCGCGGTGAACGACTGGATCTTCACCTGGACACCGATGGTCTTGCGGGGTGCCAGGGTGGGAAACAGCTCGCTGGCGTGAACCTGACTGGCCGATCCGAGCAATAGCAGCGACGAAGCGACAAGCGTTTTGAAAGGTGCTGAGTTCATGTCGTGTGTCCTGAAGTTGGGCTGAAGATAACATTCGCCAGCCTGTTTCGTGCTGATTAGTTAGATGACTCAGCACTTGTTAAGTGCGCGAATGTTATTTTTTGTCGGACAGCCATTGTTATAAAACCTGCGTTATTTTTGGTCCGGTTATTCTGGTTGGGCGACGTTCAGGTGCCGTGGTACTTAATACGCTTGTATTGACAAGGCTGATCCGTTTCTGAGCGCGGGATGAAGCCGTGGGTTCACTTAACTCCACACTGCGCATTGGTGGATTCGACATTACACGGGAAGTTGCCTTGTTCAGAAATATCCTTGTCGTCTGCGTAGGCAATATTTGCCGAAGTCCTACCGCCGAAATGCTCCTGCGTAATGCACTGGCCTCTTCCTCCATCGCCGTAACCTCTGCGGGCCTTCGCGCAAGGGTCGGCGAGGCCATGGAGCCTGCGGCGCGCGAGGTGCTGGAAGCCCACGGGCATTGCGCACAGGCGTTTAAGGCACGCCAACTTACCCCGGACATTGTTAATGAATCAGACCTGATTCTGGTCATGGAAAAAGAGCATGTACAACACGTGCTGAAGATTGCATCGCACGCCAGGGGCAAAGTGTTTCTTCTCGGCAAGTGGCAACGTGAGCGAGAAATACACGACCCGTATCGTCAAGGAAAAGCAGCTTTTGTTCATGCTCATGCATTGATTGAAGATGCTGTTTGCTCGTGGGCGCAGCGCCTCGGGCATTGATTAATAATGTTCAGATCAGTAAATGGTAAGAATCAACTTATGCAGTTACCGTCAGTAGTCGGCACCCGGGACAATGAGCGAGACGATATTGATCTTCTCGGTATATTCGGCAGTTTAATTGATCAGAAATGGTTAATTGGCGCGCTCACCGGGGCATTTATGCTGACAGGCGTGGCCTATGCGATTTTATCGACGCCGGTGTATCTGGCGAACGCAGTGGTACAGGTCGAACCGAAAAAGAACGACATGCTCGGGTTCTCCGATCTCGGCAGCATGCTCAGTGGCCAATCGCCGTCAGTGACCGAGATTGGCATCATCAAATCCCGCTCGGTCATCGGCAAAGCCGTTGATGACCTGCACCTGGATATCGACGTCACGCCCAACACCTTTCCGGTCATTGGCGCTTTTCTGGCCCGACGCTATAAGGGCGACGCGGTCGCCGCGCCGCGTTTGGGCTTGAACAGTTACGCCTGGGGCGGTGAACGCCTGGACATCGCGCAGCTCAAGTTGCCGGAAGAACTGCTGGGCAAGAAACTCACGCTGGTGGCTGGCGAGCAGCATCGATTTCAACTGTTCGATGACAACGACAACCTGCTGGTGGACGGGGTGGCCGGCGAAGGGTTTGCACAAAATGGCGTCGAAGGCTTGATCGACACGCTGGCGGCCAACCCCGGCACTCGTTTCGAAGTGGTGCGCGATCCAAGAATCGTCACCATCCTTGATTATCAGGATGCGCTGGATGTGTCCGAGCAAGGCAAGGAGTCGGGCATTATCCGCCTGGCCCTGGCCAGCAGTGACCACGCCCAGGCGGTGAAGATTCTCGATAAAGTCGCGCGGTTGTATGTGCAGCAAAACGTCGAGCGCACGTCGGCTGAGGCAGCGCAAAGCCTGGACTTCCTGCAAGCCCAACTGCCGCAAGTCAAAAGCGACCTGATCAAGGCCAGCGATGCGCTCAACGGCTATCAAACCCGTGGCAAGACCGTCAACATTTCCCTCGAAACCCAATCGGTGCTGGAACAGATTGTCGGCCTGGACACGCGCATTTCCGAGCTGAAGCTGCAACAGGCTGAACTTGATCGCAAGTTCACCAAACAGCATCCGGTCTATCGCGCGTTGATGACGCAGATCGGCGAATTGACCCGCCAACAACAAAGTCTGGAGAGCAAGGTTCAGGGCCTTCCGGCCACGCAACAGGAGTTGCTGAACCTGACCCGCGACGTGGAAGTGGCGTCGCAGATCTACACCCAACTGCTGAACAAATCCCAGGAGCTGGACATTGTCAGGGCGGGGGCGGTGGGCAATGCGCGGTTGATAGACACAGCGGACGTCGACAAGACGTCCCCGGTCAAACCGCGTAAGGCCTTGATCGTGCTGATTGCGACTTTTCTCGGTGGTTTTGTCGGTGTGGCCGTGGTGCTGCTGCGTAAATCCCTGAGCCGGGGATTGGAAGGCCCGGAGGCGATCGAGCAACTCGGCCTGCCAGTGTACGCGTCCATTCCCTACAGCGCGCTGCAACAGGAAGAGGACAGCAAAAAGCCGCGCTTGAATGACGCATCGCGCCAGCAGGCTTTTCTGTTGGCCCTGCGCAACCCCACAGACTTGTCCATCGAGTCGATTCGCAGTTTGCGCACGTGCCTGCACTTCGCGGGACTGGACTCGACCAACAACCGGATCATGATTTCCGGCCCGAGCCCGCAGGTCGGCAAGACCTTTGTCTCTTCCAACCTCGCGGCCGTCATGGCGCAAAGCGGGCAACGGGTGGTGCTGATCGATGCCGACATGCGCAAAGGGCATTTGCACAAGACGCTCAACCTACCGATCAGCAATGGTTTGTCAGACCTGCTGGTCAAGCGTTGCAGCATCGAGCAGGGCATCCATCAAACCGAAGTCGACAACCTGCACTTCATCAGTCGCGGCCAAGTCCCGCCCAACCCGTCAGAGCTGTTGATGCACGCGAACTTTCGCGAGCTGCTGGCCCAACTCAGCGGCCTGTATGACGTGGTCATCATCGACACGCCACCGCTGCTGGCCGTGACCGACGCCGCCATCGTCGGGCGTGAGGCCGCGATCAGTTTGATCGTCACCCGCTTCGGGGTGAACCCCGCCAAAGAGATCGAACTGACGATTCGTCGGTTTGCCCAGAACGGAATCCAGTTGAAAGGCGCCGTTTTCAATGGCGTCCAGAAGCGTGCAGCCAGCTATTACGGCAACGGCGGGTACGGCAATTACGGCTACGAGTATGCGTCCGACAAGTCTTGATTCGGCGATGGTCATTACCTGCATGGAAATGGGTGAACTGTGAAAAAAATATTGCATGTGGCGGAAACGATCAAAGGGGGTGTGGCGACCGTTATCCGCACGATATCGGCACCGCCCGAGGGCGAGGCTTCGAATTACGAGCAGGTCTATCTGATCCCGTTCGATCAGAAAAAAGAGCTGCACGGCATTGATGAGCGGCAGATCAGAACATTCGACAGAACCCGGCGGGATGTGCGCTCGCTGCTGCGATTCGCCTGGAAACTGGCTCGGGTGATCTTCAAGGAAAAACCGCATGTGGTGCATTTGCACAGCACGTTTTCCGGGGTCATTGGCCGTTGTGTGTGTCTGCTTATCCGGCCGTGGCGTTCACCGAAGATCGTTTACTGCCCCCACGCCTTTTCGTTTCTGATGGAGAGTTCGCCGGTCAAACAGAAAGCCTATTCGCTGATTGAGCGGCTATTGCAGAACGTCACGGATGTGATCATTTGCGTCAGTCAGTACGAACTGGACAAGGCCGCGACGTTTGGCCTGGATCGGCGGCGCATGACATTGATCTACAACGGTATCCCCTACAAAAACGATGAGCCGAAGACCCCTGATCAAGCGCCGATTCATCTGCTGTTTGTGGGGCGGCTCGATTACCAGAAGGGTTTCGATGTCCTGCTCAAGGCGTTCGCAGGCGTACGGCGTACTGATCTGAAACTGACGGTGGTGGGCAGTGCGGTCAACGAGGACGTGGTCGACTGCCCGGTGATGGACTCGGTCGAATACGTGCCTTGGGTGACACCGGCGGAAGTGAATGCGCTGTATCAGTCGGCGGATGCGCTGATTGTTCCCAGTCGCTGGGAAGGCTTTGCCATGGTGCCGCTGGAAGGCATGGCGATGGGGCTGCCAGTGATTGCCAGTGACTGCACATCGTTGCCGGAGTTGGTCACCCACGGGGTGACGGGCTACATCTTCCCCTCCGGTGATCACCAGGCGCTGACCCATCTGCTGGTGAACATCGAGAAACCGGGTTTGCTGGATCTCGGAATACAGGGTCGCAAAAAGGTCCGCGAGCGCTTCAGTGCCGCGTTGATGATTCGGCAAACCTACGACGTGTATTCCGCCCCCTCTTATTAAGTAGACATCCGCTATGAACGTAACGATTTTGCATGGCTACAGCGCCTCCAACTCCGGCGACGGCCTGCTCGTGGATCTGGCCATCGACCTGGTGCTGCGAAACTTTGGTGCCGACACCTCCATCAACGTGGTGGCCTCGGACCCGACGTCATTCAGTTACTTGCCTTACCAGCGCTATGACGCACCGGTGATGGCCGCCAAGGGGTTGGGGCGGGTCAAGCAAGCGCTGTTCCTCAATCACGCCTATGCCGGCCTCGCGGACTTGTTACGTGGCAGTGATTTGATCGTCGGCGTCGGCGGCGGCTACATGCGCTCCAAAAGTGCCTTCGAACACATCAAGTTGAAACTGGGGCACGCCAAGCAACTGGAAACGGCGATCCTGAGCAAAGTACCGTCGGTGTACCTGCCGCAAAGCATCGGTCCGTTTCACGGTGAAAGCAGCGCGATTGTCGGGCATTACGCCCATGCCGACGCGGTGTTTGTCCGGGACAACCGCTCCTCGGAGCTGTTCGGCACCCATGAAAATGTCTACCGCGCACCTGATCTGGCGGTGCAGGCATTGGCCGGCAAAATACTCCAGCAGCCCAAGTTCACCCGTTGCGCCTCTTCGCCGGCTGTGGTCTGCGTGGTGCTGCGCAAACCGCCGGCGTGGAGCAAGCAAAAGAAAGCCAGTTACGTGGCTAACTTGAAATTGCTGTTACAGCGCTTGAAGGACAAAAGCAAAGTGGTCTGCGCCGTACAAAGCGCGGTGCGCGGCAACGATGACGGTGCGTTTTATCGCGAGTTGGGCATTACCGAAGACCTATTGCCGTTGAAGGCGACCCTGGCCAAGTATCAGCCCGACCTGGTGATCTCCGTCCGGTTGCATGGTGCCATCGAATCTTTGCTGGCGGGCGTCCCGGCGTTCCATATCAGCTATGAGCGCAAGGGCTTTGGCGCCTATCAGGACATGGGCGTGGAAGACTGGGTGATCAATGGCGGCGATATCAATGTCGACACCATCATCGACACGGTTTTCGCGCCGAATGCATTGACCCGGTTTGGCCAGCAGCTGACCAACACCTGCAAAGAGATCGAAGCCAAGACGCGGGTCATGGACGGGATCATCAAGGGCATCGTTCGATGATATTTCGGCTATTGCTCCGGGGCGGAGCTTTAGGCGCGAAGTTTCTGCTGGTGTTGGCCATCACCCGTTACCTGGGCTATGACGCCCTGGGTTTTTACGGCGTGGTCGTGGCCGCGTCGTTGATTGCGTCGAAGTTCTACAGCGTCGGTTTCAGTTCCGAGATCAATCGGCTGATCAGTACCGGCGGCAGCTCGCGATGGGTCGTCGATAAAGTGTTGCTGTTGTACCTGGCCGTGGGGATTGTGTTGTCGCTGGCGACCGTCACGGTCTACTCGTTGTTCCAGCAGGTCGAAGCAAGCGCCACGCTGATCGTTTGTGTGTCATTGCTGTTGCTCACCGAGCACCTGTCTTTCGAAATCAATTCCTTCGTGTTTTCCGCGCAGAAAGCGACGTGGGGGGCGCTGCTGTTCTTTATCAAAACCGGCCTCTGGGCGCTGGTGGCGTTGGCCGGGATGATGCTGGGCTGGGTGTCCGACATCGCCAGCGTGTTGTGGTTGTGGGTGGCGGCCAATGGGCTGGTGATGGTGGTCGGTTACCTGATTGTGGTGAGCGTTCACCACGGGCGGGTGACCGCTGCGCTGACCACGGCCTCGGTCTGGAAAGCCGGATTGCCGTTTTATCTGGGCACGGGCCTGATTGCGCTGAGTCAGTACGCCGAGCGTTTTCTGATTCTCGACATCGAGCCCTACGCGAGCCTCGGCAAGTACGTTTACGCCTGGTCCGCCGCCAACACCTTGCAAGCGCTGTCTTATGCGGTGGTGGCGGTGGTGGGCATCCCGGTGCTCGCCAAGCGCTATCAGCATGACCCGCAGCCGCTGAGCGTCCGGCAACTGTTCGTGAATCAGTGGGTGCTGCGCGCCCTTGTGGTGTCCGGCGCAGTGGCGTTGATGATTCTCCTGTTCTTCAATGTCGTGCTCGATTACGTCGCCACGTCCGTGCCGCGCCCGGACAACACACTCCTCGGCGTGCTGATTTTTTCCTTCGCCCTGCGTGCCGTCGGCGACATCGTCTGGGGCGGTCTGATCGCCTCGAAAAACAGCCGGGTGTCGCTCGCCAGCGCGGCCATCTGCCTGCTGGTTTCGCTGCCGGTCAGTTACCTGCTGATCAAGCACCATTCGATTTACGGTGCGGCTTGGGGGAACGTCTTTTCGATCACCGTGCAACTCGGCGTGATTGCTTTGCTGACCCGATTTACCCGCGCGAAGGTGACCGCGTAATGGCGTTGAAACTGCCCTGCATCGAGTTTCGCGGCAGAAGGCTCGACTCGTCGCTCTCATTCCTGATTCTGTTCAGTGGCCTGTTTCTGTCCGTGGCCATGCCGCTGCTGATGCATCGCGATCCGGGCCCCGATGCGATGACGTTGTGGTCGTCCTACGCGCGCGCCGACAACTGCAACTTCTGGAATCCCTTTTCGCCAGACCGGTCTTCCTACGAATGCTCGGCCTACTTGCTGCGACCCACCGGGATCAATCTGACCAACGCCTGGGCCTACGGCATGGCGTGCAACCTGTTCCTGACGGCGGTGCCGGTGCTGATGTTCAGGCGCATGCCGCTGACGATCTTCTTCACCCTGTGTTTGTGGGGCGTGGTCCGTTCGTTTTTCCTGGAAAACCTGACCAAGGAAATCATTGTCTCGGTGGCGATGATTTCCATTTTGCTGTTCTCGTTTTCCAGACGTTATCGCGGCGGCTTTTTTTTCTCGGCGGTGATTTACGGGGTGTTGATCCGGCCCTACTGGATCTTGTTTTCGCTGGCCTGGTTCGGTGTCTGCGTGATGAAAAAGTACGTGTCGCGGATGACCTTCTTCCTGATGTTGTTCCTGTTCTACCTGGCCATCGCCACGGCGATTCAACTGGTGGTCGGCTATTCGGTGTCGTCGATTCGCGCCAGCAACAATGAGCTGCGCACGGCGGGCGAGGAGGGCTCGAAGTCGCTGATCGCGTCCTGGGTCAGCGGCGGTGACTTCGTCTCGCAAGCACTGGACTCGATGATCATCTTTTTCCGCCTGTCGTTTCCTGTGGAGCTGATCCTGCTTTCGGGCCTGGGTCAGATCATCTTCGTGGTGTTGATGATCATGACCTCGTTGCTGATGTTCAGAATGATCACGTCGAGCGACTACAAAGGCGTGCGCATCGACACCAAAGTCAAAGAGCTGATCGCGATACCGCTGTCCTTTCTGTTGGTGCAGGGCTTGTTCGAACCGGATTTCGGTTCCTTCGCCCGGCACTTTTCCATGGTGGTGCCGGTGCTGTTCATGGGCCTGGGTTTGCAGTTGCGTACCAGGAAACCTGAGTGGGTTGAATCGAGCGTCCTGAGCTGAGGTAGGTGTTTTATGTCGAGCAAGAAAAAGTCGCTGGAGATCGAAACCCTGCGCGGCCTGGCCTGCCTGCTGCTGGTGCTGTATCACGTGATCGGGCCCTTGGGCGGCGGTTTGAAAATCGACCTGGGTTCGCCGTTCCGGGTGATCGCCGACTCGATGGTGTACGTGCGCATGCCGCTGTTCACCTTCATCTCGGGCTACATCTATTCCATCTACAAAATCCGGGGCAATGACTTTCCAGCCTATGTTGTCGGCAAGGTCAGGCGGATTATCGTGCCGCTGTTTTGCGTCGGCGTTCCGTTCTCGGTGCTGCAGGCCGTCGGGCCCGGCGTGAACAAAGACGTCGGCGTGGTCGATGCGCTGTTGTCGTTCTACATACCGGTCAATCACTTCTGGTTTTTGCAGGCGGTGTTCATCATTTTCATGTTTGTCGGCGTGCTGGAGTGGCGCGGTCTGTTGCAGACGGCGACGCGCTTGTACGTGCTGTTGGCGTTCGCGGCGGGGGTGTTTCTGCTGCCGCCGTTTGCGGTTGATGCATTCGGCATCAACGGTGCGATCTACCTGCTGCCATTTTTTGTCATGGGAATGATTGGCCATGAAAAGGTCAACGAGATACGACAGACGCTCAAGGTGATCGGGCCGCTGGTGTTCGTGTTGATCGCGCTGGTGCTGCTGTATGTGGCGACGCTGGATCGTGAGTTGATTGTCGATCGCCGCAGCCTGGTCGGATTGCTGGTTGGCTGTGTCTCGTGCGTGGCGTTGCTGTCGAGCAACTGGCAGGCGCGATGGCTGATCTGGCTCGGCGGCTATTCCTACGCGATTTTCCTGTTTCACGTGCTGTTTGCCGCCGCTTCGCGATTCGCGCTGGCGCGCCTGGGCGTCGACGATGAAAGTGTTCTGGTACTCAGCGGCGTGGTCTGCGGTTTACTCGGGCCGGTGCTGCTGGCGAGTCTCTTCAGCCGATTCACCGTCACGTCGTTGCTGTTTCTGGGTGAGCGGGCAACCCGAAGAAAACCGCCGGCTGTCGCGGTTCCGCTGGCGCAAGCCTGATGAGAGTAGTGATGAAGGAAGTGACGCGTGCTGGCAGTCGATGACGTGCATCCTGTCCCGGCTTCGGTGATCGAAATCGGTGACGCTCGCGAACGGTTTGCGCAATGGCGCGAGGGAAAAGTGGGGACGGTATTGGCCATCTCGGTCATCGGCGACAGCTACAGTGCCGGACAGGATTTTTACCTGAACACACTCGTGCAGCGACTCACCCGTGAGGCGGGTTTCGCCGGGCCCGGTTATGTCGGCTTCAACCACGGCGCGGCGCTCGGCGGCACACATTACAAGTACACCCGCAGCAGTGAAAAGTACTTCGGCGGTGATTGGGCCGTGTCCAGTCTCGGTCAGGCCAGCCCGGACAGTCGCACCGTTACCGGCCGGCCCGGCGCTTATCTGGAGATCGATGCGAGCCCTACGCCCAGCGTTGATACGTCCATTGCCCAGGCGAAATTACTCTACCTGGGCGACGGAAAATCCAATGAAGTGCGCTACCGCTGGACGGCGTCCGACCCTTGGCACTCACTGAAAATCGACGATTCAGGTGTCCAGGCGGTGCCATTGTCTGGCGCACCAGACACGGCGCAGTGGGCGTTCCGGCTTGAGGTGGTCAAAGGCGCGCCAACCCTGTTCGGCCTGTGGCTGAGCAATCATCAGGCGGGCGTCAGGGTCTCCAAGCTCGCGGCTTCCGGCGCGGCGTCCGCTGATTTCTACCACAGCGATGGCCCGTGGCAGGCGCAGTGGAAAGCGGTGGTGTCGAAGATTCCGGCAGACATTTACCTGATCATGCTCGGCGGCAACGACCAGGGGTTTGGCGTGAAACCGCAAACGTATCTGGCGAACATTCAAGGTCTGGTGCGGATGGTGCGCGAGGTTCACCCGGCGGCGAGCATCAACCTGATCCTGCGCCAGGACACCACACGCTCAAGTGCTTATCCGATGTCGGCTTACGCCAAACTCCTGGAACCCTGGGCGCGGGCGGAACACTTGGGTTACGCCGATATGCAGTGTGCGTTTGGCACTGACTTCAAGCGCTATGCCGTAGGCGGGCCCACGCCAATGATCGGCCCGGACGGCATTCACCCGATCCCGGGAACGGGCGGGCGGGTGATCGCGGATTATCTGTATCGTTTGATCGTCGGCGGGGGCAGTGCAGTTTGTGGTGAGGGGGCTAGCCCTCGTTCGGCTGAGCAGTTGTAAAACTGTTGGATGGGGTTTGTTTTGTCCAATTCGGTTGGCGGTTGGCGGTTTTGGGGTCGCTTCGCGACCCAACGGGGGCAAGCCCCCTCGCCACAGGTGAGCCTCCGCATTCGGCTTCAGCGCGGGTCACTCTCGAACTGCTGCAGATGAGCCAACAATTCCGCAGTCTTAAGCGGCATCAGCTGCGGATCACAACGGGTTTCCACCGTGATGACGATCGCTGGGTCACTGCCGGGAATGCGCGCCCGGAATCGCCAATCGCTGAAGATGACTTTCAGCCCGTCGCGTTCATCGATGTCCAGCGCCTGCTGGCCGAACGTTGATTTCAAATGAGCAATGAGCGCGTCGGGGTTGAGAATCGGTCGTCGGATTTCCCCGGACGAGGGGAACACGCCGATGCGTTCCACCATCAGGATGGAGCCCAGCCAGGTTTCGGCGGGGCAGGGCAACGACGGATTCAGTGACAACCAGGCCATCATCCCGACGTTGCCCACCTCGCGTTCAATGTCTGCCGAGTGTTTTGCGATGTTCATAGGGTCTGCCTGATGGAAGAGTGAGCGATGGTTGTGGCGTGTGAGCGATGAGTGGGGCAGTCCGGTTCAAGACCGTTGAGGTACAAGTGTTCGTAACAAAAATTAGTCATGAATTACAGCCAACAGATAATTGCAGTAAGCCGGGGGTGGAAGTTTCTCGGTCAAGCAACTACGTTAATACCTGAGATGGCGCGTTGATAGCAATTATCAGTGCGGTTATAACAAGTGAATGTTATGAGTTGTCAGGGTGTGGTTTGTTAGTTATTTTTCGTCGGTGTCCGGTTATGGTCGTGGTCGTTACAGAGTGCTAAATAAGTAGCCGTTATAACTGCCTGCTCGACATAAATAAAAGTCGGTGGTGGTTGAACTCGTTATACGCCTTGTTGTTGTCGCCCCTGTTGTAGATGCAGTGCGGTTTTCTCCGCCTGTTTAAACAAGGCACTGCGCAAGTTATTGAGCCTTTCACGACCCGACTATGGACCGCACTATGAAAATTCTGGTAACGGGGGGCACCGGGTATATCGGTTCTCACACTACGCTTGCGCTACTTGAAGCGGGATTTGAAGTGGTGGTTCTGGACAATCTTTGCAACAGCTCCGACGCTGCGCTGCACGCCGTGGAAGCCATCTGCGGCAAAAGTGCGCTGATGATTCATGGCGATGTGTGTGACAGAGCGTTACTGGACCGGATTTTCAAGCAGCACTCCATTGATGCGGTCCTGCATTTCGCCGGGCTCAAAGCGGTCGGCGAAAGTGTGCGCAAGCCGTTGGAGTATTACGAAGCGAATGTCGGCGGCAGCATCACGCTGTGCCAGGCGATGTCCGCCGCCGGAGTGTTTCGCCTGGTGTTCAGTTCGTCGGCCACGGTCTATGGCGCACCGGAGCAGATGCCGATCAGTGAGGATGTCCCTACCGGCAGCCCCACCAATCCCTACGGCCAATCGAAGTTGATCGTCGAAAATCTGTTGCGAGACTTGTGCGCCGCAGAGCCGTGCTGGAGCATTGCGCTCCTGCGCTACTTCAATCCGATCGGCGCTCATGACAGTGGTCACTTGGGTGAAGACCCCAACGGAATTCCCAATAATCTGGTGCCCTACATCAGTCAGGTAGCGGTTGGCAGCCTGAAGGAGTTGTCGATTTTCGGCGACGATTACCCCACCGCCGATGGCACCGGTGTGCGCGACTACATCCATGTCGTGGACCTGGCGGACGGGCATCTGAAGGCCTTGCAGTCGATTGCCCAACGCACCGGCATCAACATCTGGAATCTGGGCACAGGCGACGGTTACAGCGTGATGCAAGTACTGCAAGCGTTTGAGCAGGCGTCGGGACGGCCAGTGCCTTATCGAATATTGCCGAGGCGCTCGGGTGACGTCGCCGAGAGTCTGGCCGACCCGTCCAAGGCTGCCCGTGAACTGGGCTGGAAGGCTACGCGCAGTTTGCAGCAAATGATGACAGACACCTGGCGCTGGCAATCGAATCATCCCAAGGGATACCTCGGATAAGTTCGCCGCTGTTGCCGCAAGCACTTATTCTGCCGGATGTTATAAAACGGCTGGAATGTTAAGTATCGTCGGGAAATTAGTCTGGAAATAAGCCGGTCAAATCCGTAGATATAAACCCCGCCGTTCGACAGTAATCGGTCAAGTTCGACTGTGTCTGAACGGCGGATCTTGCTCGCACTTTTTGCGGCTTGATATGTCCACCTCTGACGGACTACCCGGTTTTTTAACAGGGTCGAATGTTAGAAAGGAGTTGATATGAAAAAAGTGATGGCCGTTGCCTTGTTATCGATGTTCGGCAACTGGGCGTTTGCAGCGGAAGCACCGCTGACACTTGCCACTAATGTCGTGGGGACCGTCGCCGCTGCTCAAGCGGTGTCGGCCAGTTCGGCAATGGTGGCGGGTGCAGTGGCCGCTTCCAATAGCGGTGGAAACGCCAACGGCGGTACAACCGGGACCACCGGCACTACCGGAACTACCGGCACCCAGTAACTGAAAAACTCTGTAGGTGTAATACAAGGTCGCCCGATGCAAGTCGGGTGACCTTGTTTAGATTTGCCCTTGAATAGCGTAGTGCCATTATGACTCGTAGTTTTCCTTTTTTAATGTTGGCAAGTATCGCTTTGCAAGGTTGCATGTTTTCCCCGGGGCAATACCTGAGCACCAGCGATATCACGCGCCAGGGCGCCAGTGAAAGCAGTCGCGTCGAGCTGATTCCGATTACCCCCAAGCTCATCGCGATGGACCGGGCCACACAGAAACGTACGTCGCTGCCGGCGGAGTTGTTGGCGGCACCTGCGGAGTACCGCATCGGCAACAACGATGTCCTGTACATCACGGTCTGGGATCACCCCGAGCTGACGGCGCCTTCTGGCGCACAACAGCAGATTGACGCCAACGGTCGTCTGGTCCGGTCCGACGGCACGCTGTATTACCCCTACATCAAAGAAGTCCAGGCGGCCGGCAAAACCATCCAGCAACTGCGTGCGGACATCGCCGCAAGGCTGTCGGACTTTATCGCCGATCCGCAAGTGGACGTCGCGGTGTTGCGCTTCGCCAGTCAGAAGGTGGTGGTGTCCGGGGCCGTAGCGAAGGCCGGTCCGCAACCGATTTCCACCAACCCGCTCAGTGTGGTCGAAGCCTTGGGTTCCGCCGGAATCGATCCGGCGAATGCGGATTTGTCCGGTCTGCTGTTGACGCGCAACGGGCGGGTGTATCCGCTGGACCTCGACGCACTCAATCACCAGGATTCCGAGTTACAGAGCGTCTACCTCAAGGGTGGCGATCAGTTGTACCTGCCGTACAACGACAACAAGCGCATCTACGTCATGGGGGAAGTCAATCAGCCCCGTGCGCTGACGTTCAAGACCGGCACCATGAACCTGTCCGATGTACTGGGCTCGGTCGGCGGCTTGAGCCAGACCACCTCGAACGGTAATGCGGTGTACGTGATTCGCGGGGTGGAAAACCTTGATGTCGAACCGGCGAAAATCTACCAGTTGCAAGCCGAGTCGCCGACCGCCATGGCACTCGCCACGCACTTCAATGTACGGCCGCAAGACATCGTCTACGTCGGTCCGGCCAACGTGACTCGCTGGAACCGCTTCATCAGCCAGTTGGTGCCGTCGGCCGCCATCCTCGGTGTCGGTGCTTCCTCGGCGAAGAACCTGAGCGAAGTCCGGGACAACGGCAAATAAGGTCAGGTCTGTGAAAACGTTGAATGCTGGCGTCTGCTTGATCGCGGCCGTGTTGTTGTGTGGATGTAATCCGTTGATGAACGCCTCTTTCATTAACTTGAAAGCGGCAGTGGGCGGGCCCGATGAGTTGCAAGTAACGCCGGCCCAAGTGGCCCGGGTCGAGTTTCCCCAGCTCACATTGACCACGCCTTCCGGCTCCGGGGTGCTGGCGATGGTGCGTGAACGGGGCGACCTGCAGTTCTGGGTGGCTTCCGGCAAACAGGTGCTGTTGCTGCGCGACGGACTCGCGGTGCGCAGCATCGGCCTGGGCTTCGATGGCGATCTGGACGGGACGCGACTGGCGCCAGCATCACCCTTCAAGCAAGGCCTGCAAACGCTGCCTGATGGCTACACCAGCCAACGCTGGATCGACCTTTATCAAGGCAGCGAAGTGGGCGTGACCGTCAACAGTCGCTTCTCCCGAAAATCGATGGAAACCCTCGAAATCCTCGACAAGGAATACACCGTGCTACGTGTCGATGAACAGATTGACGCCCCGGCCATTGGCCTGCGTTCGACCAATCGTTATTGGGTCGATCCCGTTGACGGTTTCATCTTGCAGAGTGAACAGCAACTGACCACGCGACTGCGGGTCAAGATCGTGCAATTGACTTCTGAACGCAGGTTCTCTCATTGAAGCGGGTGCCGTTTCTGACGGCGTGCCTGCTGTTGATCTCAAGCGTGAGCCACGCGACGGTTACCGTCACCGGCGACGTGCTCAACCCGGGGCCGGTCGAGTTGCCACCGGGTGGGCGGTTGTCGGACGTGATCAGCGCAGCCGTGCCCAATGCCGAAAGTTACTGGCTGGCCGCCGCGTTGCTGCGCCAGTCGTTGCTGGACGAGCAGACCCGGCTCAAAACCGGTGTGCTGTTCGATTTGCAGGTCTTGCAGCGTGAAGCGTTGATCTTTGACAGACCCGGCCGGGCGGCGCTCGCGCAGCGTCTGTACGAGCAAGTCAGCCGCATGCCGGTCACCGGGCGGCAGGTCACGGTTCTGGACCCGGTGGCCATCGAGGTCGGGTTCGCCCTCAACGTTCAACTGGGCGATGGCGATCGCCTCATCTATCCGTTGCGCGTCAACGAAGTTGAAGTGCTGGGCGCTGTCGTCGAACCGTGCCGGCTGCCTTATGTCGCTTTGCAGCAAGCACGGGATTATCTGCGCAAGTGCTCGGCGCTTGCCGATGCCGACACCGATTACCTGTGGCTGATCCAGCCCAATGGGGTCACTCGCCAGGTCGGCATCGCGCCCTGGAATCGGGAGAGCGGACAGTTCCCGGCAGCCGGCAGCAAGATCCTGGTGCCGGTTAAAAATGATGATCTTGATCCGCCTATACCTGAGCTGAATCAGCAGTTGGCCGAATTTCTTGCCACGCAACTGGCTGAGGTGGTTCGTTGAATTTACGTTTTGCAGCGGTGCTGTTATTGCCCTGTGGCCTGGCCCAGGCGGAGCCACGTTTGACCCAGAATGATTTCGGTGGTGTCGGCTTGTGGCAGACGCCGACCGCCAGAATGTCCCCGGCCGGCGAGTTGAGCGTGAACGCCAACCGAACCGAGCCCTACAGTCGTTACAGCGTGGCGCTGCAACCGTTTGACTGGCTGGAAGGGGCGTTTCGCTACACCGCCATCACCAACCGTCCCTACGGCCCCGAGTCGTTGAGTGGCAACCAGAGTTACAAGGACAAGGCGGTCGATCTCAAAGTCCGATTGTGGCAAGAAACACATTGGGCGCCTGACGTGGCGCTGGGGTTTCGAGACATCGGCGGTACCGGCCTGTTCTCCAGTGAATTCCTTGTGGCCAGCAAGCGCTACGACAATCTTGATTTCAGTGCCGGCGTTGCCTGGGGTTACCTGGGTAATCGCGGCGACTTCGACAACCCGGCGGGTTGGGTCGACGATCGTTTCAAGAGCCGGCCGAACATGGAAGGCACCGGTGATGTTAACGCCGGCGCCTATTTTCGCGGCCGGCCGTCGTTGTTCGGCGGCGTGACCTACCAGACGCCGTGGGACCGGTTGAGCGTGAAGCTCGAGTACGAGGGCAACGACTACAAACACGAGCCCAAGGACAACGTGATCAAGCAGGACTCACCGATCAACCTTGGCGCCGTGTTCAAAGTGACCGACTCGCTGGACCTCAGCGCGGCTTGGGAGCGGGGCAACACCGCGATGTTCGGCCTCACTTTCCACACCAACTTCGTCAGCCGCAAGGCGCCGGCCAAGCGCTTCGATCCGCCAGCGGAACCATTGCCGGCGAAGATGCCGGCCGTTGCGATGGATCAGGTCGATTGGCCGGAGGTGTCTCGCCGCTTGCAGCAAAACGCCGGTTACAAGGTCGAGCGCATCAGCCAGCGCGGTCCGGAGCTGATCGTTTACGGCGAGCAGGGCCGATATTTTCACTCGGCCAAAGCAGTCGGGCGGGCGAGCCGGATTCTGGACAACAGCGTCGACGCGCAGATTGAGTGGTTCACCGTAGTGAACAAACGCTATGGCCTGCCTCTGGAAGAAACCAGCCTGCCTCGGCAAACCTTTCGCGAAGTGCTCAACCATGAGCAGCCACTGCAAGCGTTGCATCGCACCACCGAGACGAATCCGGCGATGCCGCATAACGAGAAGACGCTCTACACCGAAGCGCTCGTCCCCTTCAGTTACGGCGCCGGGCTGGGTTTCAAACAGAACGTCGGTGGCCCTGACGGCTTCTTCTATCAGTTCAGCGCAGACGCGGACGCCGAGTATCGCTTCAACCGCAACACCTGGTGGAGCGGCCTGCTCAGCGCCAATCTGCTGAACAACTTCGACGGTTTTGACTACGACGCGCCCAGTGGTTTGCCCAGGGTTCGCACGGACTTGCGCCAGTACCTGACAACCTCCGAAGTGACCATGCCGTTATTTCAGTTCAGCCACGCCGAACAGCTGGACAAAGACCTGTATGGCATGGTCTACGGCGGCTATCTGGAGTCGATGTTTGCCGGTGTTGGCGGCGAGGTTCTGTTTCGCCCACAAGGCCAGCGCTGGTCGGTCGGGGCCGACCTGAACTACGTGCGTCAACGCGAATTCGACCAAGGTTTTGGCCTGCGGGACTACTCGGTGGTCACAGGCCACATCACCGGTTATACGGACTTGCCCTACGACACGCTCGCGGCCGTCAGCGTCGGACGCTATCTGGCAGGCGATTGGGGCACCACGGTCGATCTCTCGCGAGAGTTCTCCAATGGTGTGCGGTTCGGCGCCTGGGCGACGATCACCACCGCCACTGGCCCCGAATATGGCGAAGGTAGCTTCGACAAGGGCCTGTACCTGTCGATCCCGTTCGATGAAATGATGAGCATGTCGACCATGCGCCGCGCCAACCTCGTCTGGTCGCCGCTGACTCGGGACGGTGGCGCACGGCTCAATCGCAGCTTCCAGCTGCACTCGATGACCGACAGCCGCGACAACGACATGTTCTACCGCAACTTCGAGAAGATCACTGAGTAACGGTCGGCGATCTACAGGGCTGCACGTCTTGTCGATCGCCTGTTCGTGTCCTGCTCGCAGACCCGGTGCCTGACCCTGAATCACAGCCACGAAAAAGGGGACTCTCGTCCCCTTGTGCTGGTGATTCTTTAGCGCTCAAAACATCAATAGATGTCCTTCGAGAGCAAGGTGAAAGGCGTCTTCACCAGGATTTTCAGGTCCAGCCATAACGACCAGTTATTGATGTACTTGAGGTCGATCTCGACACGCTTCTGCATTTTATCGAGGGTGTCCGTCTCACCGCGGCAACCGTTGATTTGTGCCAGCCCGGTAATCCCCGGCTTGATTCGATGACGCGCCATGTAGGCGAGAATTTTCCCCGAGTAGTAGTTGTTATGGGCGACAGCATGCGGTCGCGGGCCGACCAGGGCCATATGCCCTTGCAGAACGTTGAACAGTTGCGGCAATTCATCCAGCGAGGTGCGACGAATGAAGCGTCCTACGGGCGTGATGCGCGAGTCATTGCGGCTGGCTTGCCTGACCTCAAGGTCGTCGTGCATGCGCATCGAGCGAAACTTCCAGACCTGAATCACCTTGCCATTCCAGCCATGGCGGTCTTGCTTGAACAGGACCGGGCCGGGTGAACCAAGTTTCACGCACAGCGCAATGATCGCCAGCACCGGGCTCAGCAGAACGATTGCCAGCAGTGCCACGCCTTTTTCCAGCAGGCTTTTGCTCAACGCGGCGGTGGGCTGGCTGGTCAGTGGGCTTTCATTCAAATAGATCGCTGGCAGACCATCCACGACCTTGACCGAGTGATTGAGCAACGTCAGGCAATTCAAGTCCGGGACCCAGACTACGTCGACATTGGCACCCAGCAAATCGACATACATGGCTTCGATTTTTGCCGCTTCGCTCAACGGCAGGGTGATATACAAGCGCCGAATGTCATGGACGCGGATCAGCTCCAGCAACTCTTCCTGTGCGCCCACAATGCGCGGGGCGTCCGGCGCCAGCGCGGCGACGCTGCCCGTGCTGACCAACCCCACCAACGGCAGGTTCTCGAGGCTGCTCAATTTTTTAGCCAGGCCCAGCGCCAACTCACCCGTCCCGACGATCAGGGTCCGATGCGCGCTTTTTCTTGACCGCTGGTAGTACTTTGAGAACCCATGCAAGGGCGCGTAGAGCAGCGCCTGCCCGAGGAAACCGTATACCGCCCAACTGAGAATGACCTGCCGCGAAAACAGCTCATTAGCCTTGCAGATAAATGCCATGCAGGCCAACGCAGCCATGGTCATGGACCAGCCCATAAACAGGCGGCCCAGCCCCGTCAGGTAGTCGTCTCGTTTTCTGTATACGCCACTGAACGTATACGCCGGAACAGAGGCGAGCACTGTCAGTGTCGCGCACACTCGATAATAGAACTCGACTGTTCCGGAATGTTGCTCCGCGAGTATGAACAACAGTGAAACGACAAAGCCTTGCGCCAGCGCCCATTGCCCCCAAAAGGTAAGTCCCTTGAGGCCGGTGTTCCGATTGATACGAAGCGTAAGATCCATGCGATGTCCCCAAAAGACGTCCATTCAGGTATCGACAGTCGAGACTCGAGTTGTTTTAGCAGGATGTATTATTGTTTTAACGAATGCCCTGTAACTAACAACTTCAATAGTCGAACTGTCGTCAGTCAATAGACTAATTTATCGATGAGGGCGCTGTCTGACGAGTTCTAACAAGATGGCACAGTGCCAACTTTCAAACACAACAAGTGTCGACTGTTAGAAAAGGTCGATGTTGGCTTGAGGAAGTAAAAGGGCAGGGGAGGCAAACGAAGTGCACTTTTTATTATTGTAATCGCACTGTCATCCGTTTGTTTCAAGCGAGGGTCAGGCGGGGTGTGTGTCTGAGACGACTTCCTGGATAAGGCAATAACCGCGATTTCTCACCGCGCGAAATAACCGCTCACCTTTACTGGCACTTTTAAACTTGTCTTGTAACCGACTGAGGCACATTTCCAGGCCACGGTACTGCTCCGGCTCCCTGCCGATGCTTAGAATCAGATCGTCCCTGCTGACGACACGATCCTCGTGATCGAGCATCTTCTTCAGGAGGGTGGCTTCCAATCCGGTAAGGGTTATCTCGACGTTCTCTTTGATCAATACGCTTTGATCGTTGTCGAGTTGCCAAACTTCGCTGTAGGGAGCGTCACACTCGCTTTGTCGGGGCATGTCCGCGAAATCGGCTGGCGTTGGCGTGACACTGCTGCAAGTAACGGATTGCGCCGCCAACCATTCCGCTTCGAGCGTTGCAAGTATTTTCTGTGTTTCATGTTCGAGGGTGTGCGCAACATTTTTCCTCGTCACGCTTGGGTAGGTGAACTCCATCAGCAGGGGGCCGGAAGAAGGCGGGGTGGCATCTTCGATAAACATTTGTGCCTGGGAGGTGCCAAACGAATTGAAACGCTCGCTGGACAGGATGGTCTCGAGCTCACGCTGGGATGTTGTGCTATGAGTCACGACGACAAAATATTTTCTGGGGAGGGTTGTACTGATTTCCACGTCTCTCTCCTAAAGTGCTCACCAATGTTCGGTTGAAAGATGATCGGCAGGGGAGTAATAGCTCCCTTGGCAGTAAGCAAAGGGCAGTGCCCGGGCCAATGAATGGCTCTCTAGATGCTCTACTCGATCGGCAATAAAATAAATATTGTTGTTGTGGTCCAGTGTCACCATACGTTCATGGAGTTGATTGAAAGCTCAGGATTGCCACTGAGTTTTAAGCACTGGTCCAGGGATAAAATCGATGCCTTAGTGCGATTTAACAGAGTTGGAGTACGGAAGCTTGTTAGCGCTTCCCGTTGGGGGTTGTCTTCATCCACAACGATTTCTATACCATGATCTTTAAAGCGATACATGTCATTAACAAGGTTTTTTTTATATTTGGAATCTACTTCCCAGAATAGTAGTTCATCGCGTGACATGGCCAATGGATGGCCGCAATCGCGCACGTTGTTGCCAGACCGTGTTGGCGGTGCAGTCAGTGTGAATTTGGTTTGGCTTGGTTCGGACAGGCGCAGGATCGTTCGGTTCAATTTTTTTTTGGGGATGTTCGAACGGCGACCGTCCGAGGGGGAGCATTTCAAATTGATTTGTTTCAATGCATTGCAAGGATCGCCCGTTAAGCGCTTGGGCGTGCTCCATGACAGCGGAGCGAGAAGGGTATGAGACTGCGCAATATCACTCCGTTGCAGACAGGTATCGCTTGCCTTCAACCATCGTCGGCAGGCCTTTGCGGTTGAGATGCCACCAGTCGCATTCATGCAACAACTCCTTTCCATAGGTGATTCAGGTGGTCGAAATCAGACCCCTCATCAAGCGGTATCCATACCCGCGGATGCTCTGAATGGCATTGGCGCCATACATGTCTTTAATTTTTCCGCGAAGACGACTGATTGATTTCTCCAGAGCGCGCGGGTCGTAAAAGTTAACGTTCAGACCCATTATTCTGGCAATTTCATCGTGGCTTAGTATGTGATTACTGGTTTGCGCAAATGCCTCCAGAATTTTCATTTCTGCAAACGAGATGTCCAGTTTCTTGCGAGTGCCCAGCAAGCAAATACGGGTCGGGTCCAGCACCAGGTTGACTTCACGTTGCCATTCTTCGCTGCTGAAAAAATCGGACAGCAACTCGGCATTTTCTTCGGAAAGCGTATTGAGCTTAATGCAGCAGTCGGCTCCGGCAAGAAAATACTTCATCTTGTTGTAGGCGCCTCGGCCCGTGATGACGGCGCATATAATCGGATTCAAGTTGGCAGAACGGAGGCTTTCCACCAGCGCGAGGCTTTCATCCAGTGCCTGTGGGGCGTCGATAATAATAAATATGGCGCGATACAAGTCCGGGTATTCATTTTTTTTAGATGAATTAGTGTAGGTGCTAGCATCAAGAGCTATATCAGAGTGCACATGCCTTGCGACTAATGCTCTAAAGTTCTCGGCCACGCCGCGGGTACGGCCCAATGTGAGAACACCAGGCTCGTCAGTTGTCGGGCGCTGGCTTTTAGTCGCTGATTTCCCGGTAAGCATCATGCCTTGACTCAAATAGGTGCTGACATCGGGATGTTAAAGCACCGGTTCTCATCTGTGACTGACAATTGGTAACATTTAAACGGATTTTGCCCGCTGCCCTGGAGTTTTCTAACATAAACAAAGGGTTTCGGAGGCTTAGTTGCTTAACACGCGCCTCTCAACTAAAGAAATGGCGTCGCTAGATGGTGGCACTATGAAACTGTGCCATCATTTTGAATCTATTGCGATCGATATTTGTACTCAAAAGGCCATCACTTTCTTCCCTGCCGATATTGTGCTAATGGCGCTCGAAAAATAACGATATGTGCACTCCGTCACATTTTTGTCTTGCGGGGGTTTATCATCGAGCACTTGAGCTGCTGTTGGTTGGTGAACTGGACGATTAATAACATATATTGAGTATGTGGTTTGCGTGGACTTAATATAGGCCTGTAATTGCCCGATGAATAAACAATGCTTGAAAGGTTTTGCCTTTGTTGACACCTATCGTTCTGCTTTCTTGTCTATTAAAAGTAATGAATGGACGTCAATCGCAAGTCACAGTTACGCGGCATTTGCCTGGTACTAACGGAATTAACGCCCTTCGAGCAATTCCGCCGCCTGATCCAGCAACATCAGAGGCTCTTTAGCCTTATGAATATCCACCGACAACAACTGCCGGAACCTGCGTGCCCCTGGGAACCCGGTGCCCAACCCCAGCACATGTCGAGTGATGTGGTGCATCGAACCACCGGCGTCAATGTGCGCCGCTATATAAGGACGTAACTGCGCCAATGCCTCAGCCCGGCTGATCACCGGCGCCGTACTGCCGAACAGTTGCTGATCGACTTCGGCCATCACGTAAGGATTGTGGTACGCCTCACGACCCAGCATCACGCCGTCAAATGTCTGCAAATGTTCGTGACAGGCTTCCAGCGTCTTGATCCCGCCGTTGAGAATAATCTCCAGCTCCGGGAAATCCTGTTTCAACTGCGCCGCGACGTCATACCGCAGCGGCGGAATATCCCGATTCTCCTTCGGCGACAACCCTTCCAGAATCGCAATCCGCGCATGCACGGTGAAACTGGTGCACCCGGCATCGCGCACCGTCCCGACAAAATCACACAACTGCGCGTAACTGTCGCGCCCATTAATCCCGATGCGATGTTTCACCGTGACCGGAATCGACACCGCATCGCGCATCGCCTTCACGCAATCCGCCACCAACTGCGGATGCCCCATCAACACCGCGCCGATCATGTTGTTCTGCACCCGATCACTCGGGCAGCCGACATTCAGATTCACCTCGTCGTATCCGTGTTCCTGAGCCATGCGTGCGCAGGCGGCCAGGTCCAGCGGGACACTGCCGCCGAGTTGCAGGGCCAACGGATGCTCGGCTTCGTTATGGCGCAGAAAACGCTCGTGATCGCCATTCAGCAGCGCACCGGTGGTGACCATCTCGGTGTAGAGGAGGGCGTGTCTGGAGAGCAGGCGTAGGAAGAACCGACAATGTCTGTCAGTCCAATCCATCATCGGTGCCACACTGAAGCGCCGGGACAGCGTAGGAGGGGAGTAGCTAGTATTTAAAGGGGCTTCAGCTTTTTTGAATTTCATTGGTACTGATCTTTTATACAGCGGTTTTTACCCATTTTTTCTTGTTTTTCGAAGTCGGTTGCTACAATGTAGCAATCGACTTCAGCAATGTAGCAACTGGAAATGGGCACGATCACTTCACGTAAGCGCAAGGACAACTCGACGGCCTACACGGCGCAGATACGGATTAATCGGGACGGTAGGACAGTTTATCAGGAAAGCCAAACCTTCGACCGTAAGCAGGTCGCCCAGGCCTGGATCAAGCGCAGGGAGACGGAGCTGGCCGAACCTGGTGCTATCGAGCGCGCAAACCGCCAGGGCGTGACGATCAAGAAGATGATCGAGCAATACTTGGACGAGTACGAAAAGATCCGGCCGCTGGGCAAGACCAAAAATGCCACGCTGAACGCGATCAAGGACACTTGGCTGGGTGAACTCGATGACTCGGCACTGACCAGTCAGAAGCTGGTCGAGTTCGCACAGTGGCGGATGGGCAAAGAGGGTGGTGGCGTTCAGGCGCAGACAGTCGGCAATGATCTGTCGCACTTGGGGGCGGTGCTGTCGGTGGCGCGACCAGCGTGGGGTTATGAGGTCGACCCGCTGGCCATGTCGGATGCGCGCAAGGTGTTGCGCAAGTTGGGCATGGTCAGCAAGAGCAAAGAGCGCAACCGTCGGCCGACCTTGGAAGATTTGGATAAGTTAATGGGGCATTTCTTCGAAATGCAGGCGCGCCGCAAAGCGCAGATCGATATGCCGAAGCTGATCGCCTTCGCGCTCTTCTCAACCCGCCGGCAAGAAGAAATCACGCGGATACGCTGGGACGATCTCGACTGCGCCCAGCAGGCTGTCCTTGTGCGGGATATGAAAAACCCAGGACAGAAAATCGGTAATGACGTGTGGTGTCATCTGCCTGATGAAGCCTGGGCGATCCTGCACACCATGCCCAGGGTCGAGAGGGAGATTTTTCCCTACAACTCCAGGTCAGTGTCGGCGTCTTTCACGCGAGCTTGCCCAATGTTGGGGATTGAAGACCTGCATTTCCATGACCTACGGCACGAAGGGGTAAGCCGGCTGTTTGAGATGGACTGGGATATCCCCAGGGTGTCGAGCGTCTCAGGACACAGGGATTGGAATTCATTGAGGCGCTATACGCACCTGCGCGGCAGAGGTGATCGGTATAAGGACAACCTATGGTTGAGGCAGGTGCTGAGCGGTGAGCATGGCAAAAGGCCTGCGAATTTGGTCTAGTGCTATTGAAAATATGAATAGTCGCCGCAAGATGGATGTTGCAGGGAAAACTAATATTCAAGGAAGCTACTATGCAATTCTATATTCATAAGATCAGAGTCGATAAAAGCAGTGGAAATATCGTTGCAGTAGCGGCTTTTGGGAAAGGTGAAGGCGGTAAGTGGGATTGGGTTCCAATTCGTTTTGTGACCCAGTTGATTAGGCAGGGCGTTCCATTCAACACGTATTTCAAGCGTGGAGAGAAGTGGGTGACCGGCGCGAAGGTGGTGGATTTCGAGAATGATTTCCTGCGAACTGTAGCCAATGGTACAGAGAAAGATAATTTGGAAAGCTTGCCTACAGAGAAAGTGTAAACCAAACGTCCTAGTGTTCGCCTGCGCACTAGGACGTTTTCAATGCAGCTACGCTGCCCTGCCCATTAACTGGTTCTGTTCCTTCATAGCTTTTTCCCGCTGCCGATCAATGTAGTCCGCCAGATCCTTCAAGTGAATGCCAAGCGCTGCTTTTTGGGAGTTTGCCCCCATGCGCACCACTGGAATATCAATTTCTCCGTCCAGTTGTTTTCGCTTGAACTTCTCCACGGTCAAATGCATGTAATCCGCGCATACCTGGTCAAGCGGAATGACAGCTTGCCCATCGTACTGAGCCATCAGTAGAAAAAGCGTATTCATTGCAACACCTCTCCTGCAGCTTGTTGGGCGACGAGTACGGCGTGCTTCCACGCTCTGCGCTTCCATGCGGCGAAGCCGGCCCGGTACGCGTAATGCTCACGGGCGAACGAGTCGGATGTCTTCGCGCCTGGTGCGGTGATGTACGTACCTCGCTGGGTGCAGTACTTCAGACCTTCGGGCACTGGGAACTCTTTCTCGAACTCAGCGCGCTCGTCGATCTGCATCTCGTCGACGGCTACTTGTGAAGGGCTTTCTGAGTTGCTGTCAGTGTGCGTACACCCCACAGCAGGCTGCGCGGGCGGGCGGTTTTTAGCGATCAGCGTTGCATTGGGTGTGGCTGCCTCGCGCAGCTTTTCGTGGGGTATAAGCGCCTCGGTGGTGCTGCTGGAAGGAGCAATAATGCCTGCTGCTGCGCAGCAGAGGCTGTTTGTTTCTAGCGTGTCGACGCTCACTGCTTCGCAGAGCAAAGCGGTCATGGATTGGGTGTTGTGCTGGTCCATTTGTATGCCGCTTTCCTCCGTCGTTCGATTGCGCGCTGGTTCGTCTGCCGCTGGTGAGGCGTATGCCGTGTCGCGGTGGGTGTTGGAGTGGGTAAGGATCTCGTTCAAGCGGCGTCTCCCACATCAAAGGAAGCCAGTTGCTCAGCCATGTCGAGAGCTCGGTCGCGCAGTACGCGAGTGTCGCGCTCCAGTTTTTTGCCTGTGCGGAATGCACTGAATGTCTCGGCGGCAATGCGAAGTTTCTCGGCGATTTCCAGCAGTGCCAAGCGCTCGGGGCCTCCGAATGCCATCGCTATCTGCAGACGTTTGCAGTGTTGCGACAAGCGGGTGTGGTCAGCCTTGATGAAGTCTAGAGATGCCCTTAATTCACGAACCGTCTTGGCGCTTTCGGCACGCTGGATCTCGTCGCTTTCCTTCATGCCAGCGGACATGCCGTCGCTATGGCCCATGAAGTAGCCTGCCCAGACGAGTAGTCCGGCGAAAACGATTAGAACGATGAGTGCGCAGATCTGAATTGCAGTCATGTGGTGTGCTCCTGGTGATGTCTTTGGCTGGTGGTGGCAGCCATTCGGTTTTGGTTGTTATTCGGTGGTGTTGTCCTGCTGTCGCTGCATGTCTTCGTCGGCCTTGTAGGCGCGAATGTCGATCAGTGAAGCGACGTGGCGGATGTGTGCGTACTTCGGTGCCTTGCGGCTGGTGTCCAGCGTGGTGATGGGGAGCTGGATGCGGCCGCTGCTGATCTCGGCGACGAACGATTGCTCGTTGAGGTTGCGGAAGTACTGCTCGCGCACTTTGTCGAGCGGGATCAGGACGTCGCCGAAAATGCGGTAGAGCAATTCGACGGTGGCTGACTCCGGGGCCGGGAGCAGGCGGAGCGGGTTTTGTGCTGTGTTACTCATGGCTCTGTTGGGCCTCCTTGCGTTGTGTTTTGGCCGGGTGGTTCCAGGCGTTCAGGCAGTGCCGTTTGGTCAGCTCGCGCAGATGTTCGGGCACTTCGAGGAGCGCGGCGTTGCGCTCCTCTCGTGTCCGCATGGCGATGATCTGGCGGGCGTATTCCCTAGGCCACGTCACGGTTATCTGTCGGTATGGCAGGTAGGTCGATGCCTAACTTTTCCGCCAGCCAGTGGATGCCAAGTTGTTTCACCTTGGTCGACTGGCTGTACTGCATGCCGAGCTGGTCGTGGTACCACTGGCCGTCCTTGACCCGCAGGTAGTCCCGATCACGGTTAGGGTAGGCCGGCAGGTTCCGATCGGTGAGCAGGCCTTTTTCCCGCATGTGAGCGATGAGCTTGGGCCGGGTTAGGCCGAGCTGGGTTGCGGCTTGGGCGAGGGTGCGTTCCATGGCGTCCTCCTCACGCCGCATGTGCGGCAGGTGTTGCCGATGCAGCAAGGTGGTTGATGGACTCGCTGACCTTGCCGTAGATCTCGACATCGCTGCCGTACACGGTGAAACACCGAGTGTGCGGGCTCTTGTTGCCGATGCTCAGGATGGTGGTGACACCTGAGCGCAATTGAGTGCGGTGAAGCGCGACAACTAGGGGATAGTCGAAGCCTATGTCGAGGCTTAGCACACCTCCGGTGCGTACCAACTCGAACACGCGTTGCTTGTCCGAAACTTCAAAGCGCCCGTATACACGGCTTGCATGCGGTCGGTGCGCCAAGTCGCTGGTGTTGCTCGCGTCGAATGGGCCGTTGGCAATCTCTTCAATGAAATCGGCCAGCTTGAGATGCATCTTCTTGTCGTTCCGCAGGGTTAGCGTGTGGCGTTCGCAGCCCAGCTCGATGACGAAAGTGCTTTCCGTTGTGCCACGTTCAACCTTGAGACGGAACGCCAGGCACTCGCGCTTGGGCGCTGTCCGGAGTACGTGGTTGAAGGTCTCGGTCAGGTTGACCTGGGCATTGAGCAACTGCAGGGTGCGGTTGTCGATTTTGAATTTGATCATGCTGCATGCCCTCCGCCGTTCGGATCGAATGGGGCTGGGGTGACACGTGCTTTCAGCTTCGGTTTTGTAGTGACAAATACGCAGCCAAACTCGCGGGCTAAGCGGCGAATCTCAAAGATTTGGAGGGGGTTGGCAGCGGCTGGGTGGACGTGCAAGGTTGCTGTGGTGTACATGGTTTTGCCTCGCTCTGTGGTGGAAGAGTTGGGCAAATATCAACTGATGATAGCCTTATGTCAACTATTGGTTGATATTTTGGTTTGACTTGATGACACGTTAGGATGCGCTTTGCCATCACTACGAGTTTTAATTTTCTAGGAGTAACGATCGAATGGATGCCGTGAAGTGCAATTGCGACGTCGCCAGAAAATCCCAAAAAATACAGTTTTACATACAATTACTTGGCCCCTTAGTAGCCCTAATATCCGTATTGATAACAATTGTCGGGGGGTTGATCACATACAATCATCAGTGGGAGACAACTCGTCATGATCGATTGATTTCAGAGGCGCACAAAGTTTCTGATGAGTTAACGATTCTTATGTATTCCGGGTTGCAGGACATAAAAGATTTGAATGAAGCAGTAGATACGAGTAAGGATTGGCCGGATTTTTTTGATAAATACTACCGTCCGTATTTAGTGAGAAAAGACAAGTGGCGTAGGGATATGATCGTAATGCACTATAAAATCGAACGATATTTTGGCGCTGATCTGGCAGCGCAGCTTATAAATACAAATATGCTTATTGCAGGAGTGCAACCAGACGACTTAAGTAAGCCTTCACCATGCTCTATGAGTGAGGAGGCTAAGAAAAGCTTAATGATCACAAATGAAATAATTGAGTGCGAAATAAGAGTTGCTGCTTCTGCTCGGCCGGCTTTGGATGGAGGTGCGTTTAATGAGCTGGAGTTGCTTAAGTTTAATAATGAGATATCTGCGCATAATATGAGGAATATCGATATTTATGATCGTCAGATAATTCAGTATATAAAGTCGGTAAATGACAGGCTAACTGCGATGGGAGAGGTAAGTGTCAGTGTTGTCGTGAAGAATTGATTGTCCGTGGCTTGTTTGAATTTGCTAGTGTGATGGCTAAGAGAGGAAGATATGAGCGGAATAAGGAATTCTGATATGTGGCGGCTACAATACAGAAATAATCGCTACATGAGTATTTTAAGTTCTGAAGAATTAGAGAGTCGGTGTAATGACATTTTATGTAATCTCACGATTCTGTCTCCCGAAGGACAGATCAGCTTTCGAGAGATTAACGCCGAAGGTAAATATTGGATGGTTGCATGGACTCATGTTCTGGAGGAGTTTGCTTTACGATATGGTCCATATCCAAACGGATTCAAAAGTGGTTTCGTCAAAGGTGCAGATATGGTGTCACCGACCTTTCCTGCGCCACCGATGTCAAAAGTTGCAATCGATGCGATAGGGGGAGTGCCAACCCTTGCTCTCTATAAATTTGGTAAATACAAATACCTATTTGAGTCATTGATTAGGGGGCGGTTTCGAATTGCACCAGCATCTATTTATAATGATCCTTCTCTAAATAACGCAGTTAGAGATGATGAGCTTTCATTTACAATTTCGAAAAGAACAATGGGAGTGAAATTTAGGGGGGCGCAAAATTCGCTTAAAGCATTTGGCCGGCTGGACAAGAAGTTGGTGTCTAATACAAATTACTATGTAGTCTGTTTTGCTACGGATTATACATTGCGGGAGTATGATGATTTTGAGGCGGATGCCTGCTTGGTTATCAAGGAGCCTACAAGGTTTATCCGCGATCTATTGAGTGCGGTCAACGAAAGACTACCCGGTTTTTTGCCATCTGCTTCTTCAGTAAAGTACGTTGATCCCCTGAATTGCGAGGAGTCGGATATAGATCTCTATATGTGCAAGCACTTTAAGTATACCTATCAAAACGAGTATCGAGCAGTATGGGTTCCAAAAACTCCTACAGCGGAACTTGAAGCGATCAATGTTGAGTTAGGGAGTTTAGAGAGTTACGTCGATTTGTTACGGATTTAGTTATTCAGGTATGAATGAGCCGACAACTTTACCGCAAATGTGCGTTTCTTCGGTAATTTCTATTATGGGGTATTGAGGGTTTATTGGTCGCAAATACTGCCGGCCAGCGTCTTCCACTAAAACCTTAAATGTTGCCTCATTCGTTCTTGGCAGTCTCGCTATGACCCTGTCCCCAGTTTTTGTTTCAGCCTCAGGATCTACAAATATAATGCACCCAGTTGGATAACTGCGACCTGGGCCTTGATTAGTCATTGAATCTCCAAGGACCTTCAGCGCGTAACCGTGGATACTGATCGGAACAGGGCATGATAGCCACGAATCGGGATCACAAGATTCAAAATTCGAAATTGCTTCGCACCAAGCCCCGGCCTGTACCCAAGAAATCAGCGGAACCTTACCAAAGCGATGATTTATTTCGCGGACGTTATTTTCGTCGCCTACGACCAGCTGACGAACGTTGTTTTCTGCTGATAGCTCTTTCGGTAAGACGCCATACTCAAGCCATTCCCGGCGTACCTTCAGCCACGAGCAGAGCGCCGCCACGCTATCTGCTTCTGCAATTGCCTCACCGTTGAGCCACTTACTGATGGCTTGCGTGGTTTTATCGACTCCCATGCTTTTCAACTGACGGTGGATGTCCACGCCACGACCCCGTTTGCGTACGCCGGCATCGTCGAGGGCATCGTGTAGGCGCTCGCTGAAAGCTGCGCGGAGAGTATTTTTATCAACCATGAGTTGAGCGTCTCACAAAGGTTGCGCAATAGTCAGTTGATCTATAACATCAACCACGAGTTGATAAATGGAGGTTGTCATGCTGGATCCCGCAGATTTTCCTAACGCGATTGCATTCGCGTTTGAAGCCGTAGGCGGCATTGGGGCCGCCGCGAAGGTATGCAATAGAAGTTATCAGGCGTTGAACAAATGGCGTCAGACAGCATGCCTGCCGCGAACGGATTACACAGGTGAAACCAAATACGCCGAGTTGCTGGCGACAGCTGCACAGCAGAAAGGCAACGCCTTTCAAGCAGCTTGGCTGCTGAATTCTTCCGCTCCTCAAAAAGCTGCAGCGTAGTAAGAAAAAAGGCGACCCAAAGGTCGCCCAGTTCCTCCCGGCACGCACCACCACAGCGCTGTCGGGTCGCGATAAAGAAAGGCGGGCACACCACATGCAACCACCACTCTTTATCGCGCTTTTCCAAGGCTTGGAGGCCTTGGGTTGCTGCCTTTTCCACCACAGATTGGGCAGCTGTTGCGCCAGGGGTGAGCAACGGATTGCTCGCCCCGGCACGGTGCCGGTATCGATCCCGAAGATCTAGCCGGCGTTTGGGCCCTTTCAAGCCACGCGGCAAATGTATCACCACTGCATGTCGCGCGGCACTGGCAACTTACAAGGATTAATGCCATGAGCCGTATTGCTCTGAGTTCTGTTGAGCGGGCGCAGCGGGAAGTTTTGCCGCTCGATCTCGCGCTTTACCATGCCGCTCGGGACTACCCCGGCGGCGCCGCAGCCATCGCCGCCACCACCGGCCGCAATGCGACCACGCTGCAACACAAGCTGTCCCCAACCCATCCCAGTCACACGGTGAACATTCAAGAGTTCGGCGAGATTCTGGAGCTGACCAAGGATCGCCGCATTCTGGATGCGGTGCATGCCTTGGTCGGTGATACGACTTGGCAGGAGCTGGCCGAGGCGTACACCAATGACATGCCCGAGACGTTGACCACCGGGATTGCCGAGTACTTCCGGCAGGTCGCGGATCTGGCGGATACCTGGGCCAAGAGCATTGGCGACGGAGTTGTTTCCGATGAGGAACTGGCCGCGATTCGGCTACAGGTGTTCCGTGGGATTCAGGGGCTGTTGGGGTTGTTCAACCGCGCCACGTATGTCAACCAGATGACGCGGGGTGTTGATCGTGGCTGACATTGCTGACTTCGCAAATGACCTGGTGCAAGAGCGTATCGATCAGGCGCTCGCTGCACGCAACGCCGCTAAACCTGCATTGGCGGCGCATTCGTTTCTATTCTGTGAAAACTGCGACAGCCCAATCCCCAAGGGACGGCGTTTAGCTGTTCCTGGCTGCACGCAATGTGTGAGCTGCCAGGAGGTCGAGGAGATCATGGAGGCCATCCATGCTCGATGAAGTGTTGGGGCAATTCGCGGACTACGGCCTTGAGCCTGCGCAGCCGCTGGTGTTCGGCAAGCTGACCCGGTGCAAGACGACGCAAGACAAGGGCAAGGAAAAGAACGGCTGGTATGTCGTTCATGAGCAGCGCACCGAGAAAGGCGAGACGCTGATCTTCGGTGCGTTCGGTGACTGGCGTTCGGGCGAGTCTCAGAAGATCAAGGTCAAGGCCGGGCGGATGTCGCCGGAAGAGCGCGAGGTCATGCGTGCTCGGCAGGAAGAGGCCAAACGCCGCGCGGCTGAGATCTCGGCCAACGCGGCACGTCGTGCGGCCAAGCGAGCGGCCGGTATGTTCAAGCGCATGCCCGAGAAGGGCCGTAGCGACTATCTGGATCGCAAGCAGATCGTCGGTTTCGGCGTTCGGTATGCACCGCGCACCGGGGCGTTTTTGGTACCAATGAGCAACGTGCGCAACGAGATTGTCGGCCTGCAGGTGGTGTTCCCGACCAAGCAAGAGGACACCGGTCGCGACAAGTCCTATTGGCCTTATGGCATGTCGAAAGAGGGAGCTTTCCATCTGATCGGGCCGCACCCGGATCCGGGCGAGCCGGTGCTGGTGTGTGAGGGTTACGCGACCGGCGCAAGCCTGCATATGGCCACGTCATTGACCGTAGCCGTTGCGTTTGACGCGGGCAATTTACTGGTGGTTTGCAAGGCCATGCGCGAGCGTTTCGCCGGTTGTCCGCTGATCATCTGCCGGGACGATGACTGGAAGACCACCAAGCCGAATGGCGATGCGTGGAACCCCGGTGAAGAGAAAGCGAACAACGCGGCGCTGATTGTCGGTGGTCAGGTGGCCGCGCCGATCTTTTCCGGTGAGCGGGAAGCCAAGTGGACCGACTTCAACGACCTGCATGTTGCGGAAGGGTTGGAGGCGGTGCGCCGTCAGGTGTTGGCGGTGGTCAAGCCGCCGGCTGCTGGTGGCTGGAAGGACATGCTGGCCCGTAGTGAAAGCGGCGCGTTGATCGCACACATGCAAAATGTCGAGTTGATCCTGGCCAATGATGAGCGTTGGGCCGGGGTCATTAGTTACAGCGCCTTCAGTTCGAAGATCGTCAAGCTGCGTGCGGCACCTTATGGCGGCGGCACGGGCGATTGGGCGGACATTGATGATGTGCGGGTGATGAAGTGGCTCGCGCAGCAGTACAACTTGCGGGTCAAGGCTTCGCATGTGATCGAGGCGGTGAGTGTGGTTGCGCATGACCATGCGTTTCATCCGGTGCGGCAGTACCTGCGCAAGCTGCAGTGGGATCAGGTGCCTCGGCTTGAAAGTTGGCTTACCGATATCATGGGCGTTAAGGCCACCGATTACTCGTCGAAGGTCGGCAAGCGCTGGATGTTGTCGGCCGTTGCTCGGGTGATGAAGCCCGGCTGCAAGGCTGACTCGGTGATGATTTTGGAAGGCGCGCAGGGCGCCGGTAAGTCGACGGCGATGAGCATCCTCGGCGGCGAGTGGTTTATGGACACGCCGTTTGCGCTGGGTGACAAGGACGGCTTTCAGGCGATCCGGGGTAAGTGGATCGTTGAGCTGGGCGAGCTGGACAGCTTCAACAAAGCTGAGAGCACGAAGGCCAAGCAGTTCTTTTCGGCGTCCACCGACACTTACCGCGAGAGCTACGGCCGCAGAACAATGGACGTACCACGCCAGTGTGTTTTCGTGGGCACCACCAACCAAGACGAGTACCTGAAGGACGCCACCGGTAACCGGCGTTACTGGCCGGTCGCGTGTACCAAGGTGGATCTGGAGCTGTTGCGCTCGATGCGTGATCAGCTGTGGGCCGAGGCGGTGTTTTGCTACGACGCTGGCGATCTCTGGTGGGTGACGTTGGATGAGGCTGCGATGTTCGGCGAGGAGCAAGACGAGCGCTTCGTTGTGGATGAATGGGAAGGGCCGATTCTAACCTGGCTCGAGGAGTCGCAGATCGGCGAGACCACCACCGGCAGTGACGTGCTCACCAGCGCGTTGAAGTTGGACTTCGGGCATTGGGGCAAGCCGGAGCAGATGCGCGTCGGCGCGATCATGCATCGGCTGGGCTGGCGGCGTGTTCGATTGCCGGCGTTGGCGAAGAGCGGCCAGCGGCCTTGGGCTTACAAGAAGCCAACAGGGTGGGGCGGTGCATCGGCGTTGCAGCGGGAAGCGTTCGAGGAGCCTTGTTTTGATTAAGGAGATCGATTCGCTGCTTCGGTTATGGGCGCAGGAGCTGCACTCGGAACATTCAAAAGGAGGGCTGGCTGGGGGAAATATGGTTGCCATGATGATGGAGAGCAACGGGCAACTGATCAGGGGGCGACGTGCCTTCCGTGCGCCGCTGGAGAGTTCGTTGGACATTGAGCTGATCGTGACCAAGCACCTCGCACCGCAGCTGGTGGCAGTGGTGCGTGAGCATTACTGCACGCTCGATGTGGATATGCGCTTGCGGTATGCCCACTGCGGTTGCGGTCGCGACACTTACTATCAGCGTTTGCATGATGCGCATCTGCAGATTTATTGGGTGCTGATGGGGGCGGCTGCGTGACCCCATGCAGCGCTCCGGTTGTGGTTGTCCTACTGGCCCGTCTTGTCTCGCTGCTTTTTGATGCAGTGGGACAGGTGCGGGCCTTGTCGTTGTTGGGTTGTCCCACCGTCCCGCCTAGTAGTGCCTCCCGCCCGTGTAAGCGTAGCGGGCTAGCACTACGCGCTTACGCGCGAACGCGTGTTCTTTAAAATTCTTCCTTTACACGAGAAAGAAGAAAGATAAGTAGGACAGTGGGGCGAAACCCCGAATTTAGGCGCTCTCAGGCGTCCCACTTCGATTCTGAAAAGTGGGACGTATGGGACACCGCCGCAACAACAGAATGCCGTGGTGGTGTATTCGCCGACATTCGCTAGGCGTTCACCCTGCGTTACCCACTTATTCACCGGGTGGCATTAAAACAGGGTTGCTGCCACCGGAATCGACCTGTAAAAAGTAGTCATCTTCGATAGGTGCGACCGCAGAGAGCGGCAGGCACCACACCACCAAACCCGGCCATTGCGCCGGGTTTTTTATTGGGAAGATTTCTTGTACTCAAGCGAATAACGCAGGTAGTTCTTCAGGAACCAAGCCGTAGCGAGCAATACCAGTACGCCGAGGGCTGCAAGATTCAGAGTCAGGATTCGAACGAGGGTGAAGGGCTCGCTGCTGGTTAACAAGAGGTAGACGCTGTAAGCGTGGCTGCATGTGAGAACTAGCCAGCAAACCCAAGTGGCGGAGATTTTGAGTTCAATCAGTCGCTGTCCACTGATGGAGAAATATGCGAACACGGCGGTGATGAAAGCTAAAGCGAAGGTTGCTTTATCCATGAGAGCCTCGTCAGAAGATAGTCGGAAGGCATGAGCCTAAGACTCCAAACGACCGGCTACAAGTTTAATGCTCATACACCGATCGAATTGGAGATGTGATGACAAACGAGCAACAAGCACTGGCAGAGATGCCGATCTGGTTAGTGATTGTCCTGGCGCTGGTCGGCGGCGTGTCGGGCGAGATGTGGCGAGCGGACAAAGACGGGGCGCGGGGTTGGGCATTGTTACGGCGTCTGGCACTTCGGTCCGGTGCCTGCGTTGGTTGCGGACTGTCCACCATGATGTTGCTACACGCCGCCGGGGTGTCGATCTGGACTGCGTCGGCGATGGGCTGCCTGACCGCAATGGCCGGTGCCGATGTCGCCATCGGGTTGTACGAGCGCTGGGTTGCCAAGCGACTGGGCGTGACCGAGTCGGCATCGACCGACAACCGCTAAGTGGCACCCCAGTTGGGGCGCGTTTTTCTGGGTCCTCCCCGAAGGCCGCCCCCTACACGGGTCGTCGAACTCGCGGGATCTCTGCAGCTGAGAATTTTGCAGGGATGTCCGTCTTTTCAAAGGATTAGATATGGGCAGGACAGTCAGCAAGGCCGACTTGAGCGAGATCATCGGCCGCGACGAACGCACCCTGACCCGATGGCAGAACGACGGCTTGCCGGTGATCGAGTTCGGCCTTGGTCGGGGTAACGAAAACAGCTATGACACCGAAGCGGTGATCCAGTGGCTGATGCACCAGGCCTCGCTTAACGGCAAGAAAGAATCTTCCCGCGACCGCCTCGACCGGATCAGGGCCGACCGCGAAGAGATCGCGATGGCCAAAGATCTGGGCGAAGTGGTCATTGCTGATGACCTGATCCAGCGTTTCGAAGCCATGATCACGGCCGCCAAAGTGGAGTTGCTCAACTCGTTTCCGGACGCACTGGCCGTAGACCTGTCGGCGCGCTATGGCGTTGAAGTTGATGAGCAACTGATCCGCGAACCCATTGAAACCATCCTGAGGAGGCTGTCCGACTATGACAAGGATGATGCCTCGTCAGATGGATATTCTGACGAACCGGACGATCCGGAGGGCCTTGAAGAAGACGGCGATTAAAGCGCTGCGCGGTGCCTGCCGTAAGTGGGCGCCACCGCCGCGAATGAGCATCATCGAATGGGCGCACAAGTACCGTTGGCTTGCACCGGAAGAGTCGGCACGCCCTGGCAAATATCGGTTTGACGTGACACCGCACTTGATCTGGCCCGGCGGCCCGTTGGAGGCGTTGGACGATCCGGCGGTCAGCGAAATTGTTGGTCGTAAATCGGCGCAGGTGGCATGGACATCGGGCGTCTTGGGTAATGCCCTCGGCAAGTGGATCGACATCGATCCCTCACCCATTCTGGTGCTGTTCCCCAAGGCCGACGCCGCCAAGCAATACGTCGGCGAAAAACTCGAACCGATGATCGAGGCCACGCCACGGCTGCGCAAGAAGGTAGATCTGCGAAGCCGCAAGCTGCAACAGCGTCAGGACTTTAAACGCTTTCCCGGCGGCTTCCTGAAAATGGTGGGCTCCAACAGCCCGGCCAGCGTGAAATCCACGCCGGTGCCACGGGTGGCGATTGAAGAACCGGATGACTGCAACCTCAACCTGCGCGGGCAGGGCGACAGCATCAAACTGGCGAAGGAGCGTCTGAAAACTTTTCGCCGCTCCAAGATCATCATCGGCGGTACGCCAACCATCAAAGGCCTGTCGGCCATTGATGCGGAGCTGGAACTGTCGGACAAGCGTGTTGGCCTGGTGCCGTGTCACGAATGCGGCCAGGAACATGCACTGAGTTTCGACAACCTGCACTGTGATGAGGATCCGGATTACTTGCATGAAGTGTACGGCAAGAAACGTCCGGAAAAGACGTTTTACGCCTGCCCCCACTGCGGCGGGATCTGGGACGACAACCAGAAAAACGCCAACCTCAAGCACGGCCGCTGGGAGGCCACGGCCGAGTTTCGTGGTATCGCCGGCTACATCCTCAACGAGCTGTATGCAACGTTTTGGGGATCGCGTTTTGAGGTTCTGATGGAGAAAAAACTCCAGGCTGAACACGCGGCGGCGCAGGGCAACATCGGCCCGATGATCGCCTTCGTCAACAGTTCTAAGGGCGAAAGCTACGAGTACCAGAACGATGCCCCGAAGACTGACGAACTGGAAAAACGCGCAGAGCCCTACGCCGAACTGACGGCGCCCAAGGGCGTGCTACTGGTCACTGTCGGTGTCGACGTGCAGGGCGATCGCCTGGCACTTGTCTTCACCGGCTGGGGACGTGGCGAAGAATCATGGCGGTTGTATTGGGGCGAGCTTCACGGCAATCCCATCGATCCACATGACGCCGTCTGGCAGGAACTGGATCGGGTGATCTCGCAGCCCATTCCCACTGAGGGTGGTGCGCATCTGGCGGTGTCGGCGGTCAGCATTGACAGTTCTGACGGTAATACCAGCGATGCGGTTTACACGTATGTGCGGGATCGTCAGCGTTACAACGTCATGGCGATCAAGGGCGCTTCCAAAGACAGCCGCGACAAGGATATTTTCACCAAGCCTTCGCAGTCGGTGGACACCTCGCAGGACAACACCAAGGCCGCGAAATACGGTTTGCGGGTGCACATCGTCGGCACGCACAAGGCCAAAACTCTGATCGACGGCCGGCTTCGGTTGAAGGGCTCGGGGCCAGGGCGTATGCATTGGTACAGCGAGATCCGCTCCGACTATTACGAGCAACTCACCAACGAAGTGTTGGCGCCGCACCCGCGTATCCCCAGCAAAATGGTCTGGCAGAAAAAGGCCGGTAGGCGCAACGAAGCGCTCGACTGCGAGGTGTATGCCTTGCACGCCGCACGCAGTCTGAAAACGCACCTGCTGCGCGATCACGAATGGGACCAACTGGAACAGCAACTGCTGCAGCCAACTTTGTTCAACAACGATCAACCGGTCGCACCGGTACCGCGCCGAGCAATGGCTCGTGGGCGGGGCACCCGCAGTCGCGCGGGCTATTAAGGAACACACAATGACAGACGCACAACAGCGCCTAGCGGAAGTCCGGGCGGCGATCTCTGACGTCCTGAAAAAAGGCCAGCGCCTGCGCCGTGGCGATCGTGAACTGTACCGCGCCGAGCTGAACAGCCTGCGTTTGCTGGAGCAGCAGTACGCCAAGGAGGTCGCGCTGGAGCAGGCCCAACAATTGGGACGCGGCCGCAACCGCGTCTCCTACCTGGCGATTTGATTATGGGCTTTTTTCGAAAGGATCCGTCCGAGCTGCTGATGCGCGAAGCCATCAAACTTGCAAAATCGGTATCCGATGCACGGCCCATCGTCGCCCAGGGCGGTGGTGGCGGTGTCGAAACCCGCTGGCGCGGCGCTTCGCGTGTCCTGCGCAGCATGGCGAGCTGGATTCCCGGGCTGGGTAGTCCACGCCGGGATCTCGACCAGAATGAACGGCGCATGCTGGTAGCCCGTTCGCGGGATGCCATGCGCAATCACTTGATCGCGCGGGCGGCCATCACCCGCTTGCGCACTAATGTGGTCGGCACCGGGCTGGTTTGCCGGTCGCAGATCGATCATGTCGCGCTGGGCCTGAGCGAGCAGCATGCCGAGGAACTCAACAGCCAGCTTGACCGGTTGTGGTCGTTGTACGCCGATGACCCACGTGAGTGCGATGCTGAGGCAACGCTTAACCACTACCAGTTGCAAGCGCTGGTCATGGTGTCGTCGATGGTCTGTGGTGACGTGTTGATCGCCAGTCCCGACGATGAACGTCCGGGCTGTGTGTTCAGCACACGCTTGCAACTGATCGAGTCGGACCGGGTTTGTAATCCGGCCGGACAACTTGACACTGCCAATTTGGTGGATGGCGTCGAATTCGACAATCTGGGCGCCCCGCTGGCCTATCACGTCTGTACCGGCTACCCGAGCGAGTTCACAGCAGGCCAGGTGCTCAAATGGCAGCGCTTGCCAGCTTTTGGTGACGCTACTGGCCGGCGACGTGTCATGCACGTCATGGCCGACAAGGAACGGCCGGGGCAGAAGCGTGGTGCGCCGTACCTGGCCCCGGTGCTGGAGCCGCTGCAGAAGTTGGAGCGCTACAGCAGCGCCGAACTGATGGCGGCGGTGATCTCGGCGATGTTCACCGTGTTCATCAAGAAGAACAACGACTTTCAGGTCTCCAGCTTGCCGCTGACAGCGTTGGCCAACGAAGGCGGCGGTGCTGACGGTGATAACACTGCCGACGGCGATCTGGCCTTGGGCGAGGGCGCCATTGTCGATTTGGGGCAGGGTGAAGAACCGGTGATTGCCAACCCGGCGCGGCCCAACGCGCAATTCGATCCGTTCTTCACCGCCGTGGTGAAAGAGATCGGTGCCGCGTTGGAGCAACCAATGGAAGAGCTGTTGCTGCATTACAGCAGCAGTTACAGCGCAGCCCGTGCCGCCATGCTCCAAGCGTGGCGTTTCTACAGCCTGCGCCGTTGGTGGCTGATCTGCGACTTCTGCCAGCCCAGCCGCGAATTGCTGATCGATGAAGCCGTGGCACGGGGGTTGATCAAGTTGCCCGGCTACGCGGAACCGGCCAAGCGCAAGGCGTACTGCCAGGCAATCTGGATCGGTCCGGCCCGTGGCGCCATTGATGAATTGAAGGAAGCCAACGCTGCCGGCAAGCGAATCGAGATCGGCGTCAGTAATGAAACGCTGGAGACAGCTGCGATGACCGGTGAACCCTGGCAGCAGGTGTACCGACAGCGCGTGCGCGAGGTCGAGCAACGCCGTAAAGACGGCTTGCACGTTCTACCCAAGGGACGCGAGCAGGAAACCCCACCGTCCAATAACCCCAACGAGGATTAACCATGCCCCGCGCATTTGAGCTGGCTGCATCACAGCCCTGGCTGATGCTTCCCGGCGCCCTGGACAACCTGCTGACCATTGCAGACCGAATGGGTGATCCGGCGGCGCTGGAAACCCGCACTGGCATGCGCCTGGAAAACAGCCGCAACGTCAGTGTGCGCAACGGCGTGGCGATCATCCCGGTGGTCGGCCCTGTATTTCGCTATGCCAATCTCTTCACCGAAATCAGCGGCGCAACCAGCACACAGGTGCTGGCCACTGACCTGCAAGCGGCGCTGGATGATCCCAAGGTCAACGCGATCATCCTGAACATCGACAGTCCGGGCGGCGTTGCTGCCGGCATCAACGAACTGGCCGACCAGATTCATGCCGCCCGGGATCGTAAACGTATCGTCGCCTACATCGGCGGCACCGGAGCCAGCGCGGCCTACTGGATCGCCTCTGCGGCCAGCGAAATCGTCATCGACGAAACCGCGCTCGCCGGCAGTATCGGTGTTGTCGTCGAGGCAGTGGTGGAGGGGGACGCAGCCAGCGGGCGCAAGCGTTATCAGATCGTCAGTCGCAATGCGCCCAACAAGCGCGTGGATCTGGCGACCGAAGAAGGCCGGGCCAAGGTCGGCGAAACGGTCGATGCCATGGGCGATGTGTTTGTCGCCAAGGTGGCCCGCAACCTGGGCGTGGATCCTGAACGTGTTCCTGAAATGGGGGACTTTGGCGGTCTGCGCGTCGGTGCCGCTGCCGTCGAGTCCGGCCTGGCGCACCGCCTGGGCTCGCTTGAAACATTGATTACTGAACTGGCCAAACCGGCCGCAACCCAACCGAGGAAATTCAACATGACCACTGTCACCAGCACGGCGGAGTTGCGTGAAGCGCTGGCCGCCGGCACGGATCCGCAAACCATTCAGATCGCCCAGGCCAGTCAGCCGGATCTTGAAAACATCCGCACCGAAAGCCGTGAGCAGGGCGCAACCGCCGAACGCCAACGCATCACCGGCCTCAATGCCTTGGCGAGCAAAGGTTTCGAGACCGAAATTGCTGCCGCCATTGAGGCCGGTACCTCGGTCGAGGCCACCGCACTGCAATTGTTCAAGGCGGCTCAGGATCGCGGTATTTCCCTGAATGCCATCAAGTCTGATGCCACCGGTGCCACGACCGCCACGCCGTCCGGTGATGGCGACCAGGGTGAACGTAAGGCCGTGGTCAACGCCATTGTTGTGGGCGCCACGCGCCGCTGATTGGAGAATTTCATGAGCAACCCAGAACGCCAAACCTACGTCCCCGATCAACTGTCGGCCGGCGCCTTCCCGGTGATGATCGACACAGCTGTGATCGCCACGGGACAGAAACTCAATCGCGGCGCTGTCCTCGGCCAAGTGAAAACCAATGGTGAATATGTGCTGTGCACGGCTTCGGCCAGTGATGGCTCCGAGGCGCCGAAAGCGATTCTCGACCAGGCCACCGACACCAGCAAGGGCGCCCAGACGGCGCCGATCCGTCTGACCGGCGAAGTGCTGGCCAGCCAACTCACTCTCGGCGAGGGCCTCACCCTGGCGCAGGCGAAAGCTGCGCTGCGTGCCCTGTGTCTGTTCGTTCGTTAATTCGGAGTTTTCGATGGATATTTTTGATACCCGCACCATGCTCGAAGCGGTCGAGCAGATGCCGACCGCGCGCCGCTTTCTGCTGAACACCTTTTTCAACGGCGGCAGCCCGGTGACGTTCCCCACCAAGACGGTAGACATCGACATCATCAAAGGCAAACGCAAAATGGCGCCGTTCGTGCATCCGCGTTTGCCGGGCAGTGTGTCGTTGCGTGAGGGCTACACCACCAGCAACTACACGCCGCCTTATATTCAGCCCAAGCGCGAGACCACCGCCGAGTTGGTGCTCAAGCGCTCGGCGGGCGATAACCCGTTCTCCTCGCGCACCCCGTTGGAGCGCGCCGGACAATTGCTCGGACGTGATCTGCGCGACCTGGACGACGAGATTCTGCGCCGTGAAGAGTGGATGTGCGCCCAGGCACTGACCACCGGCAAAGTCCGGGTGATTGGCGAAGGCGTCGACGACACCATCGACTTCTTGATGGCATCCGATCACAAAATCAGCCTGGGCAGCGGTCAATGGGGCTCTGCCGACGGCGATCCGATTGCCAACCTGCGTGGCTGGAAACGCCAGATCGCCAAAGACTCCGGGCGCACGGCCAACACCGTGGCCATGAGCGGTGAAGCGCTGGATGCGTTCCAATCCAACGCCATGGTGATGAAGCAACTCAACACCCGTCGCGTCGATCTGGGCCTGATCAAGCCAGAGGAACTGCCGGATGGCGTGACCTATCTCGGTTACCTGAACGATCCGGGCGTCGACCTGTACGGCTATGACGAGTGGTACCTGGACGATGACGACGACGAGCAGCCGATGATTCCGGCAGGCGGCTTGATTCTCGGTTCCACCTCCACGCGCAATGCCATGTTGTACGGCGCGATTCAGGATCTGGAAGCCGTAGAAAGCGGTCTTGTTGAAGCCGCTCGGTTCCCGAAAAGTTGGGTGACCCAAGAGCCTAGCGCCCGTTGGCTGAAGCTGCAGAGCGCTGCCTTGGCGGGCCTGCTGGAGCCGGATGCTTTCATTTACGCCAAGGTGGTGTGACATGGCCAAGAAAGCCGAGTACCTGGTGATCGACGGTTGCGTCCAGGACGGACGTACCGTGGTGCTGAAGGGGGAACCGTACACCCCGCCCAGCAAGGAAATCGCAGACGCATTGGTCGCCGAGGGCCGCATTGCCCCCATCAAGGATCCACTGGCGCAGCAGTTGCTGCGTGAATCTCAGGGGCGTTCCGGCGATGGCGATGATATCGACGACGGTGAATGACCGTGCGCTTTCGCGAACTCAGCGACGACATGGACGCCCTGGTACTGGATGGCCTGGGCGACGTAGGGCTGGTCGGCGGTCGGGAGATCGCCGGCTTTTTTTCAGCACCGTGGTTACAGCCGCGCATGGGGCGGATCAATACAGCGCTACGGGAACCGCAGTTCGAGATTCGCGTCAGCGATGCGGCAGACATTGAGCCAGGTCAGGTGGTGGTCATCGACCTGCCGATTCAGGACGGTGGTGGTGACTATGACCTAGTGAAGCTGGAGCCAGACGGCGAAGGTTGGGTGGCATTGATCCTGAGGAGAAGCGTATGAGCGTCGGCAGTTACTTCAAATCATCTGCCGACGGCGGAATGATCTCACTGCAGGCTTCGGCAGCGGATCTGAAAGAGTTCCAGAACTTCGCCAAGCTGGTGCCGAAAGCGGCGGTTGCCGCCCAGCGGCGGGCAATCAATAAAACCCTGCGCTGGCTCGCCACACACATTGCCCGCGCCGTCGGCCGGCAGGAACGAATCGCGGTCACCGCCGTGCGGCAGCGCTTGCGGGCCTACCCGGTCAGCGGCGGATCCAACAGCGGGAAATTGTGGTTCGGCCTCAACGCGATTGAGGCCAGCCGCATTGGCAACCCCCGCCAAGGCAACGCCGGTGTGTCGGTGGCCGGTCGCCGGTATCAGGGAGCCTTTTATAAAAAGGTCTACGGCAACAGCTCCGATATCTGGATTCGCACGGCGAGCAAGCACTTCAAGGCCGAAGACTACCCCGACAGTGATATCAATACGCGTGTTGGCGCGAGCTCGGGCTGGATCGCCGAACACGACAGCCGCTTTCCGTTGGCAAAGGTCAAGGTATCGCTGGAGCAGGTCCGGCCGCATTTTGAAAGCTGGGTACGCCAGGCTGATGAACACCTGCTGCATGTCCTGAAACAGGAACTCAATTTTGAACTGCACAAGTATCTGAAGGGGAAATAACGTGGTAGCCAAAACGGACGAACCATTCAGTCTCAAGCAGTTATACCGGTCCATTGAACAGCACGTACAGGCACATCTGCCGGGTGTCCACACCGTGGCAGTCTGGCCGGTGATTAGCGATCGTGTTCGGTTGCCGGCGGTGTTCATCGAAATGGCGGAAATGGAGCCGGGGCAGGACTTGGGTACGGGTGAAACATGCTTGGCTTGCAAGTTCGAGGCACGAGTGGTCACCGATCCCATCCAGCCAGACCATCATCAACAGGCCGTATTCCTGGCAGGACAGCTTGCTATTTTGCTACGCCTGCAGAGTTGGGGCATCGCGGTGGAGCCTTCGGAATTTGTGCAAGCCATGCAGGACTGGACCAAACCGGAACTGGACGGGTACACGGTCTGGGTTGTGGAGTGGACCCAGCAAATCTATCTGGGCGAGACCGAATGGCCATGGCCGGACGAACCTCCGGGCACGTTGGTTTTTAACTTTGAACCGGGCGATGGCCCGGTGAGGCCGGAGGACCTGTGAGTTACGCCCAAGCGGAACACGATCGGATGATCGCGGCCATGCTGATGCCGTGTGCGGTGGTTGGTGTCGATCTGCCGGCGGGCATGGTACGCGTGACCAATGGCGAATGGACCAGCGCTTGGGTGCGCTGGCACAGCCTCGCCGCCGGTAAGGCGCGACACTGGCGAGCACCTTCTTTAGGCGAGCAAGGGGTGTTGTTCAACCCCAGCGGACAGGCCGGCATGGGCACCTTCATCCCGGGACTTTACGGCAATGCAGGCGCGCAACCGGATAACCGCGACCATGTTGAAGTCTGGCGTTTTGATGACGGTGGCTCCCTAGTTTACGACTGGCAGGCCATGACCTACAGCATCACGCTGCCCACCGGCACGGTCACCATCAAGGTTGGCAGTACAGAGCTCGTCGTAACGGATGACGCCGTGACGGCTAAGGTTGGCGGCTCAGAGGTGGCACTGACGCCGGAGGCGGCGACGGTCAAAGCAGCGGCCATCAAGCTGGTCGGGGCGGTGGTCATCGACGGAGCGTTACACGTCACGCAAGACATCACCGGCGCTGCCTCGATCCTCGCTGCCGGATCCAGCGACAACCATCACACGCACTGATCAGCAATACATCCAGCCCGCCGAATGCGGGCTTATTTATGCCTGGAGAAAACATGGCCAAGACAAACGAAGTTCTCAACATTGAGCAGCCGCAGCCGCAGCCGCAGCCGCAACGAGCAACGGATTTAATTCTGAAGTTTCGCGACAAGGTTTTTACTTCGCGCACGTTGATCATCCCCGGCTCAGGGCGCACGTTGCCGGTGGCCAAGGGCTGCGTCGAAGTATCCGTGTCCGACGAACAGGCTGTCAGCTACCTGAAGGCCCACGAAGAATTCGAGCCGCTGGGGTGATTTAGATGATCGGAATGGATCGCCACACCGGCCAACCCATCTCCGGCATCGAGCATCTGCGCCAGTCCCTCGCGGACATGTTGGGCACGCGGCTGGGCAGTCGGCGGCATCGGCCGGACTATGGCAGCAAGATTCCCTTGTACGTCGACATGCCGGTTAACGAAGGCTGGAAAAGCTCGGTTCAAGCCGAAGCGATTCGCGCAATCGGGCGTTGGGAACCGCGTGTAAAGCTGGAGCGCATTCGCGTTCTGTCCGTGCTGGGCGGTCGGATCGAGCTAAGTCTTGCCGGCGAATACCTGGGCGACGGCTTTCTGTTTGAGGTGAGTGTATGAGCATCGTTGATCTGTCGGCGTTGCCGGCGCCGGACGTGCTGGAAGGTCTGGACTTTGAAGACACTTACGACGAAGCGCTGACCACCTTTCGCGGCCACATGGGCGACAACTGGACCGCTCCGGTGGAGAGTGATCCGGTCGTCAAGTTGCTGGAGGTGGCGGCCTATATGAAAGTAGGGAACCGCGCCCGGGTCAACGATGCCGGCAAGGCGCTGCTGCTGGCGCACGCAATCGGCAGTGACCTCGATCAGTTGGGGGCGAACTACAACCTGAAGCGCCTGGTGATTCAAGCGGCGGATCTGGCAGCGGTGCCGCCTGTGCCTGAAGTCAAGGAGCTGGACGACCCGTTTCGCGAGCGCATCCAGTTGGCCTTTGAAGGCCTGACCACGGCCGGCCCGCGCAACAGCTATATCCTGCACGCGCGCAACGCCTCGGGTCTGGTGGCTGACGCCACGGCCGAAAGCCCGCAGCCTTGTTACGTTACGGTAACGGTGCTGGGCACCGAGGGGCGCGGCGAAGTCGGTCCCACGGTGTTGGCCGCCGTCGCGACCGCGCTGAATGACGACGAAGTGCGGCCGGTGGGCGACCGGGTGACGGTGCAAAGCGCGGAAATTATCGACTACCGCATTGACGCCATTTTGCACATGCCCGGCGCCGGGCCTGAGGGTGACGCCAGTCTGGCCGAGGCCCAAAAGCGCTTGGCGGCGTGGATCAATCCGCGCAAGCGCCTGGGCGTCGAGGTCGCACGGTCGGGGGTGGACGCCCAGTTGCATGTGGCCGCCGTGTCTCGGGTTGAGTTGGTCGGCTGGGTTGATCTGGCGCCGACGATGGCGCAGGCGGCGTGGTGCACCGGTTATGAGGTCAAGCTGGCGGGGGCGACATGAAAAGTCTGCTGCCGAGCAATAGCACGCCACTGGAGCGCGCCCTGGAGGCGGCGTTTTATGAGCGAACCATTGTCCCGTTGCGCACGCTGTACAACCCTGATACTTGCCCGGTTCATCTGCTGCCCCACTTGGCGTGGGCGTGGTCGGTCGACCGTTGGGATTATCGGTGGTCGGAGGCGACCAAGCGCGCGGCCATCAAGGCGTCTTTTTACATCCATGCCCACAAGGGAACCATCGGCGCATTGCGCCGCGTGGTCGAGCCCTTGGGTTACCTGATCGAAATCGTCGAGTGGTTCAACACGGTGCCGGAGGGGCCCCCGGGCACCTTCGCGCTGAAGGTCGGCGTGCTGGACACCGGTATCACCGAGGAAATGTATCAGGAGCTGGAACGCCTGATCGACGACGCCAAGCCTGTCACGCGGCATCTCACGGGGCTGGCGATCAGCCTCGAAACGCAAGGCCATTTGAACATTGCCGCCTGCCTCTACGAAGGCGACGAAATCGACGTGTATCCGCCGGTGATGCGTGACATCGAGGTCACGGGCCGCTTTGCCGTGATCGGCCGCGAACACTCCATAGACACCCTGGACGTTTACCATGATTGATGCGAATTCCCAGTTTTTCGCCATCCTTACCAACGTAGGACTGGCCAAACAGGCGAACGCCGACGCGCTCGGCATTCCCTGGAAAATCACCGAGATGGGCGTGGGTGACGCCAATATGACCGACCCGATCCCGAGCGCCGCGCAAACCAAGCTGATCAACGAATGGCGTCGCCGGCCGTTGAATCAGCTCAAGGTCGACGCGGCAGATCCGGCGATCATCATCGCCGAGCAGATTATTCCCGCCGATGAGGGCGGGCGCTGGATTCGCGAAATCGGTCTGTACGATGCCGACGGCGATCTGGTGGCGGTGGCCAACTGCGCGCCGAGTTACAAACCGCTGTTGTCGCAGGGGTCCGGCCGTACGCAAGTGGTGCGGATGAATTTCATCGTCAACAACTCCGGCAACATCACGCTCAAGATTGATCCGGCGGTGGTGTTGGCTTCGCGGTCCTACGTCGACGCGGCCATTCTGGAAGTGTTGCCAGCGAATAAAACGGCTGGTGAGTTCACGCGGGTCAAGGTCAATAATCGTGGCGTGGTGGTGTCAGGGGATAACCCGTCTACGTTGGCGGGGATGGGCATTACGGACACCTACACCAAGCCGCAAATCGAGTCGATGATTGCCCAGGCATCGGCGCTGCCTGTCGGCACGATGGTGGCGTTTCCGGTGAACAAGCTCCCGCCCGGGTTTCTGGAAATTGACGGCAGTGTCAAAAGTATTGCGGCTTATCCCGATCTGGCCACGTTTCTTGGCACTGCTTTCAATATGGGTGATGAGGGCGCCGGTAATTTCCGCTTGCCGGAATCGCGCGCTGAGTTCTTGCGTGGTTGGGATCATGGTCGTGGCGTCGATGCAGGGCGGGCGATTGGCTCGTATCAGGCTGATGACTACAAGTCTCACCGCCACTCTAGGCTTAATGTCGATGCAACAGGCGTTCTCTACACCGTAGCCTCGGGTATTACGGGCGGCGGTAACACAGGCGGCTTTTATGCTGCGCCCGGAGTGCTGCAAGATACGGGTTATGCGGGGCTCAATACGGGTGCGTCTGGTGGCACTGAAACCCGTGGCCGCAACTTGGCGGTTATGTGGTGCGTCAAGGCATGGAATGCGCCGATCAATCAGGGGAATATCGACATTGCTGCGCTGGCTGCTTTGGCGGCGCAAGCCACGGAAATCAATCAGGGCACGGCCAAGGTCGCGACGGATGCGCAGATGCTGGAAAGCGCGAATGACGTCGTTATTGCCACCCCGAAAAAACTGCGTAAGGGCTTTGCCGTCAGCCTGACCGCAAACGGCTACATCACGTTTCCGAGTTGGCTGGGCGGGTGGATTGTTCAATGGGGCTCTGGGCTGTATTCAAGCGATACGCCAGTGCCGTTTACGCTTGCCTTTCCTACCGCGTGCCTGGCTGTTGTAACGGGCGCAGGAAACTACGACAGCCCTAAAGCGGCCTATCAAAAAGTGACCGCCATTGGCGGGTATTCACAAACCAAAACTGGATTTATCGCCAGTAGTTCAACCGGGATTTTGGCCAGTGGTGCTTGGCTGGCCGTTGGAAACTGAGGGGATCAAATGCGCTTTTACAGCAAAAAAACGGGCTGTACCTATTTGCCAAGTGTTCATGGCGACAATATGCCGACCGACGCGGTGCCAATTTCCGAGGAGATTTACCTGTCGGTAATTGCCAACCCAGTTAGCGGGAAAGTGCGAAGTCATAACGCCGAGGGGCAGCCTGTGCTAGTCGATGCCTTGCCGCCTGACAGAGAAACGCTGGCCGACATGGAGCGACAGTGGCGCGACGGCGAGCTTTCGAGGGTGCTGTGGCTGCGCGAGCGTCACCGCGATCAATTGGAAGTTGCCGGGCCCCTCACGCTCACGACCGAGCAATTCAACGAGCTGCTGGTTTATATGCAGGCGTTGCGCGATTGGCCTCAGTCGCCCGATTTTCCCGACAGCCAGCTCCGGCCAACGGCGCCGGACTGGATCGCCGAACAGGCGCAATAAACGCCCCGCACTGACGGGGCGTTTTCTTTTCCGTTACGCGTAACACGAACATCCCCCTGACAGCCTCGCATATGCGGGGCTTTTTCGTTTCTGGAGATCAATCCGTATGAGTGGATTTTTTCACGGCGTCACCACCACGCTGATCGACACCGGCGCACGCACCATCTCACTGCCGTCGTCGTCGATCATTGGCCTGTGTGACACCTTTACCCCGGGCTTGCTGGGCGGCGGCACGGCCAAGGCCGGCGAGCTGGTCTTGCTCACGACCGAGCGCGAAGCCATTGCCGCGTTTGGCGCCGGTTCCGCCATGGCCAAGGCGGCCGCTGCTATCTACGTCCGGGCCAAAGCGGTGATCGTCGCTGTCGGTGTGCCCAAGCTCGACGACGCTGCGCTGCAAACGTCCGCCATCATTGGTGGCGTTCTGGCCGATGGTCAGCGTACCGGCCTGCAAGCGCTGCTGGACGGCAAGAGCAAACACAACGCCCAACCCAAACTGCTAATCGCCCCAGGGCATTCGGCGACCCAGGCGGTGGCCACCGCCATG